>JBAPYG010000432.1:0-5935 GCA_049284615.1 Acidimicrobiia bacterium | reverse complement strand
GTTTGGAGCTGATTGCAGAGTGGTAATGAGCGTACCCCGCAGCGGTGTCGCGCACGCGACGTGCGGCCCGCGATCAAGGAGACACCCAAATGCGTAAGAACAAGAAAACGACCATCTTCACCAGCGTCGTCCTGGCCCTAGCACTGTCGCTGTCGGCATGCGCGACCGATGACGACGACCCCGGCAACGGGGGCACGGTCGACCCGGACAGCGGTCTGACGACCACCACCGTGGACATGATGACGACGACAACTCTCCCGTAAGCGACAACTCACGGGAATACGAAGCGGCCGGCTGATTCAGCCGGCCGCTTTTTGTTGCTCGGGTTTGGCCGGACACGCTCGACGGGTAACCAAGTGGTCACACGTCGAATGAAGGAGAAACGATGACCACCACCGATCCGGATCGCCGAATAGCGGGCTCGGAGAACGTCTCCGAGGTCTACGAGCGATACGGCAAGTCGGATTTCCTGGCGTCCGTCGTCGGCATGTTCGCCGGTCTGGGCGTCTTGGTCTTCCTGTCCGCCCTCCTGGCCGCCGGCGCGGGAGGAATCGATTACCAACTCAACTTGATCAATGCCGATGGGGGCCTCGATGAAGCGTCGGCAATCGGTCTCGCCGTGGCCGCACTCGTCGTCTTCGTATCGTTCATCGTCGGAGGCTTCGCCGCCGGACGGATGGCGCGATACAACGGTGGGATGAACGGCCTCGGGTCCGGTCTATGGCTGCTACTCCTCGTCGCAGTGTTCGCGGCCCTGGGGGCCTGGGTCGGTGCCGAGTACAACGCATTCGCCCAGCTCGATCTGCCGAACTGGTTTGCCCAGGTCGACGTCGACGATCTGACTGTCTTCGCCATCGTCGCCAGCGCGGTGTTGGTCGTAGCGACACTCGCCGGCGGGTACGTGGGTGGTCGTCTCGGTGAGACCTACCACACACGAGTAGATGCGGCACTCATCGACGCCGCCAGGAAGGAGGCTTAGAGATGTATATCAGCATCGGAGGTCTGATCCTCCTCATCCTGATCTTGATCCTGATCTTCTGATCTACCGCTACCGAAAGGAGTCGAAATGACTACAACAGCCCTCAGCGCCAGCACCTTGACGGGAGACACCGCAAGAAACCCCGACGGGGACAAGCTCGGCCACCTCGCCGAGATCGTGATCGATCTCGAGGGGGGTCGGGTCAATTACGCCGTCCTCGCCACCGGAGGCTTCCTGGGTCTGGGCGAGAAGTACTTCGCCATACCCTGGGATCTGCTCGCGGTTGACACCGATAACCACGAAGTGGTTATCGATGTGTCCAAGGACCTCCTCGAGAACGCCCCCGGCTTCGACCGGGACAACTGGCCGGACATCAGCGACCGCACCTGGGTCACCGAGGTGTACCGATACTACGGACGTGAGCCCTACTGGGCCGACGACGTGAGGGAATAGCCAATCAGCGACCGAAATGATCGGGCCCCCCAGCCGGGGGGCCCGATCTTGTTTGCCCCACTCACTCCGCGGGTAATCCGACGGGCCAACTACTTCATCTGGAGGAAGCAATGCAAAACACGAAGACGATCTCGGTCATCGAAGGGCTCTTGGAAACGCTCGAGAACGGCAAGAAGGGCTTCGCCGATGCCGCCGAGAAGCTCGATGAGGACGGGAACCCGACTCTCGCCGCCGAGATGAGGGAGCTCTCCCAACAGCGTTTGCGGATGTCAAACGAGCTCAAGGCCATCGCCGCCTCGGAGGGAGCCCCCATCGAGAACGGGGACGGCACCGTCCCCGGAGCCATCCATCGCAGCTATATGGCGCTGAGAGATGCACTCACAGGTGACGATCCACACGCCGTCCTGGCCGCCGCCGAGCAGGGCGAAGATCACGCCGTTGCCGAATTCGAGAAGGCGCTCGGCGAAGAGATGCCCGCATCTGTCCGCTCCGTGGTGGAGCGTCAATATGGCGAGGTGCAAACCGCTCACGATCAGGTGCGCCGGCTGCGGGACCAAAACGAGTGATCCTCCGGGATTGTGGCATTCCTGCAGACAACTCCGGATCTACGAAGGGCCCTCCTCCTCTGGGATGGGGGTCCTTCGTCTTGTTCGCGAACAATCCCTGGCCGAACTTGGCAATCGACGTTTCCCACGTCCGCCGGGCGGGTACCTGATGAGCATGGCAACAACCGAGAAAGGAGAAGCCATGCAGGAAGGTACTAAGACGAAATGGGAAGGTCGCTGGGACCAGCTCAAGGGCAAGGCCAAGCAGACCTGGGGAGACCTCACCGACGACGACCTCGATGTCGCCGAAGGGAACTACGACGAGCTCATGGGTCGCATCAAGGAGCGCACCGGTGAGACTCAAGAGGCAATCGAAGACCGTCTCGACTCATAGTTGAGAACGGAGAGCCGAATGCCCCGCCGATTCGGCGGGGCATTCGTCTGTCTGCCATGAACAGCGCGCACTTTCTCGACAAGATCAAAGACTACGAGTTTCGAGGACCGGCTCTCGGCGGTGTGGTCACGGGATCGTTCCTGTTCGCCGTGGTGATCGGGGTGGGAAGGATCGGCTCCTTCGAGGGCCTTCGTCTCATCGAGGCTGTCATCCCAACGGCACGCTTCCTCGGGTCAACCGTGGTCGGCGCGGCCGTGACGGTCCTGGCCCTGCTGCTCACCTTGATCGGGCTCAGCATGAGTGGCGAGCACTCGATCTCTTTCTCCGATCGTCTCTATACCCGTTGCTCGAAGATCACGAGGATCGCGGTCGCATGCATGATCATGGGGGTGGGTGTGCTGTTGGCGGTGAGCCTGCCGATCGGGGAGGTCGACAGAGTCCGGGGTTACTATGACGTCCTCTACTACGTGTTGACCGCGGCAATCGCCGTGCTCGGAGGTCTCTTGACGACCCTCGGACTGATGATCGGGGCCACACTCAGGGGCCTCCTCGGGGCCGTCCACCCGGAAGGCGAGAGCGACCTCGTCGATAAGGAGGCGTCAGAGAGCCGGTCGTAGCTCTTGCTCCCAGAAATCGATGAACCCGCTCGTGGGATCGCCGATCTGATGAAGGTAGATGTGGTCGACTCCCACCTTCTCCATCTCCCCCATTCGCTCGAGGATCGGGTCGGCTTCGGGGCCACAGGGCACCTCGGCGGCGACATCGTCCTCGGAGACGAGTTTGACCGCTTGCTCGAAGTGCAAGACGGTTCGCAGGTCCTGTGCCAGTTGCCCGGGTAGGGCCGTGTTGGGCCAGATCTCATGGGCCCGACGTCTGGCCTTCTCTTCGTCAGGATCCCAGCAAACCGTGAGCTGAGCCCAGACCGGTCCCTCGCCCCCGGCCCCGCGAAAGACATCGATGACCTCGCCATTGGCTCCACTCGTCCACAACCCGTCACCCTTCTGTGCGGCAAGTCGGGCTGAATCGTCGGCGAATGCCGAAACCACGAGCGGGGGAGGATTCTCGGGCAGGTCGAAGAGGCGGGCATCCTCGACCGTGTAGTGGTTCCCGCGGTGAGTGATGCTCTCGCCGGTCCAGAGATCGCGGATCACGTCGATGGCCTCCTCGAGCATCGAAAGCCGCACTTGTGCGGTCGGCCATGGCTCACCGGTGACGTGCTCGTTCAACGCCTCACCGCTTCCCACCCCCCAGGTGAACCTGTCGGGGAGCAAACACGCCGTGGTCGCCGCGGCTTGCGCGCTAACCACAGGGTTCAACCGGAAAGTGGGGCACGAGACACCCACCCCCACTTCCACGTGCTCGGTGGCCTCGGCTATCGCTCCCAGCACCGACCAGACGAAAGGGCTGTGACCCTGTGCGGTGATCCATGGGTGGAAGTGGTCGGAGATCGAGACGAAGTCGAATCCTGCCTGCTCTGCGGTCGTCGCCATCTCCACCAGGTGTCTGGGGGTGTGCTCCTCACTGGAGAGGGTCAGTCCATATTGGGTCATGATGTCATTCCAATCACTTGATCGACCTTCCTCCGAACGCCGGAGAAGACCAGCAGAAAACCCCCCTCACCAGGAGGCGCAGGGGGGTTTGGTCTGCTCCGAAGGTCGTTCGGAAGATCCGGGCTGGGCAGTTGCCCGGAAAACTCTCAGATCTCGTCAGACCCGTTGATCATGAACCATGCGATCACGCCCACGATGCTCAGCAGCGCCAACGCGGCGAGCCAGCCGAACTTCGATGAACCCGACTCGACGACGTCGGTGAGGTCGGACTTCTCAGGGGTGTCATTCTTCTTCGACTTGGGGGTGTCATTCTTCTTCGACATTTCTCACTCCTTGTCTCGGTGGTAGCTACCCGTCCTCGCCGATGTCCAAACCTCGCCACGTGCGCTGCCGACCTTGCCTCCCTCGTCGGTCTGGGATCGATGTGGCCGGCGGTCGCCGTTTCTCGACTCCTCACGGTGGGTAGAGGCCCCATGACACGACCTGAAGGGGACGGCACATGAAACCGCAATATGCACCCGCCGGCATGGACATCAATGACGCCGAGAAGGTCGGGGTGATTCTCCAAGAGAGGCTGGCTTCACTGATCGACCTCTCCCTGACGCTGAAGCACGTCCACTGGAACGTGATCGGCCCCGGATTCCTGTCTGTCCACCTCATGATGGATGATCAGACCGAGACGACGAGAGAGCTGGTCGATGCCGTGGCCGAGCGCATCTCCACCCTCGGCGGTGTCGCCGGCGGGCTGGCCACCCAAGTGGTCGAGATGCGATCCGCCGAGGACGAGTATGCATTGGGACGAGCACCGGTCATGGCACATCTCGGGGCACTAGACAAGGTCTATGAACGAGTCGGCCAGGGACACCGGGAAGCGATCTCCCAGCTCTCGAAGCTCGATCCGGTGAGTGAAGACCTCATGATCTCACAGACATCCCGGCTCGAGCTGAATCATTGGTTCGTGCGAGCCCATGTCTCGGACACAGACGGGAGATTGGCCACGAAAGGCACCGTCGACCAGTTGGAGGCCGCCACGGCCGCCACGTACGCACTCCAACCCGATGTGGCCAGTGAGGAATCCGACGAAGCAGCCGAGGCCCAAGGGTGATTCACCCACTCACACCAACCTGACCTGGTGGGGAGCTCGTCCCCCAACTGAGGTCTTCGGCATGGCACCCATCCGGGAGCGGGTCTCTCAACGAATGTCCGATGTAGAACAGGGACCGACATCAGAGTTGCTGCTCCAATGCACATACGATGGCCGCCACCAAGTGGCCATCCTCAACACGTGACAGATCCATCACCTGGCGATCACCAACTCGTGGCCGAGGTGGCTGCCGGGCATGAGCCTGCCCTTGAACGCGTCTTTCGGGCCTATGGGGGCGCGGTCAAGGCCGTTGCGCGCAGGGTGCTGAACGACGACACGCTCGCAGAAGATGTCGTACAAGACGTGTTCGTGACATTTTGGAACTCCCCGGAGAGATTCGACGCCAGTCGGGGTTCGCTGCGCACATATCTGCTGACGATCGCCCATCGTCGGGCCGTCGACGTGGTTCGCTCCGAGGTTGCCCGAGCCCAACGGGAGGAAAAGTCCCCACCCCCCGCCCCGACGATCGACCTTGAGAACGAGATCTGGCAACGATCGCAGTCCAAGATCGTGCGCGATGCCGTCGCCGCATTGGCAGACGATGAGCGAAGAGCCATCTCCCTGGCCTACTTCGGCGGGATGACCTATGTGGAGGTCGCCAAGACCCTGGATCAGCCCGAAGGGACCGTCAAGAGCAGGATCCGAAGCGGGATGAGAAAACTCGCGTCCGTGCTCGGAGAGGTGGCCGGGTGAGAGAGCTGGAGATGGTCGAGCTCGTGGCCCTGTATGCGCTGGATGCGCTCGAACCTCGCGAGACGATCTATTTCGAGGCCCATCTCGAGACCTGCCCCGAGTGTGAGGACACCCTCGCCGGGTACAGGTCGAGCATCGCCGGTCTGGTTCTCGACGAACCGGCCTCGAGCGAGACAT
>JBAPYG010000431.1:0-6066 GCA_049284615.1 Acidimicrobiia bacterium | reverse complement strand
GATTTCGAAGCGGCAGGCTCCATACACTTCGCATGTGAGGTGTCGGACGATCAGATCACGATCAATTTCCAGCAGACGACATCAGGCAGTGACTTCCTTCTCCAGGGTCGCGTCATGAACGGCCAGTGGAATGCGAGCCTCACGTTTGCCCCCGGCGAGGAGAACCAGGTTTCCGATGGGGCCGGCATCGGTGTCGACCCCGGCACCTTGGGTCTCGGCGATCAGGCCCTCAGCTACGAAGGCAGAGTGAGTCGGGTCGAGGACTTCGATATCCAGAACGCCGAAGACACGCAAGCGGTGATTGCCATCAACCGCTCGTCGCCCGGAGGCGATCCGACTGCGGAGATCGGCGGACAGACGTACACATTCCCGTTCAGCGGTGCGGGAAGTGTGGAGTGCGTTATCTCCGACGAGGAGGTCCGGGTGCTGATCAGCCACTCCCAACCCGAATATCTCCAGCTCCAGGTCGACGTCTCGGATCAAGGTGAGGAGTTGTTCGGTGCAGTCGATGTCACCTCCGGAGACGACCTCTACACCTCGTTCGTGCCACCTGATGGCACAGGGCTCGACATCGATGGCGCCGGTCTCACCTACTCAGCGTGTTCACCGCCCCAGACGGTGCAGAGCAGGACGGGTCTCTCTCCGTTGCCTGCGGTTGACAAACGATGAGACATGAATCGACGCGTCCGAACTGCTCGATCACGTGAGCATGCAACGGCCGGAGCGGGTCGGCGATCTCAACTGGAGCGAAACGCAGGCCCGGGACTTCGTCGAGATGACAGCCGGGATCTGGACCGAGTTGGTCGACCGGTTGGAAGTCGACCTCCCGGTGGCCAGGGGCGAGGACTCTAAATCGGTGAGAACCGCGATCGCACTCGACGTCCCGTCCCAACCGTTGGATCTGGAGACGATCGAGAAGTACCTGAGGGAATTCGTCTTCGAGCACTCGATGTACCCCGGGCACCCCGGGTTCCTCGCCTATGTCAGCGGCGCCGGGACGGTGCCCGGCGCCGCTGCCGACCTCCTGGCCTCCGGTCTGAACCAGAACACCGGCGGCTGGCGTCTCTCTCCGGCGGCTACCGAGTTGGAGAACTATCTCGGGGAATGGTTCGCCCACAAGATGGGCCTGCCCAAAGGATCGGGGGGATTCATGGTCTCGGGTGGCGCCATGGCCAATCTCGTCGGCGTCCAACTCGCCCGACTCGACAAAGCGGGTTGGGACGTGCGCGAGAACGGTCTACTGGCCGGGCCGCAACTGGTGATCTATGTCTCCACCGAGACCCACGTCACCGTCGACCGGGCCGCCGAGATCTCCGGTTTGGGGCGGGCGGGGGTGCGTCACATCGGCACCGATGCTGAGCTGCGCATGGACGTCGCCGAGCTTCGTTCGGCGATCGAGGCCGATCTCGACGCGGGCAACAAACCCATCGCCGTGGTAGCTACCGCCGGCACGACCGGCACCGGGTCGATAGATCCGCTCGGCCAGATCGCCGACATCTGCGAGGAGTTCGACCTGTGGATGCATGTCGATGCCGCCTATGGGGGAGCGGCCGCTCTCACCCGTGAGCTCGCGCCGCTCTTCAGCGGTATCGAGCGGGCCCGCAGCGTCGGGTTCGATCCCCACAAATGGCTGTACACCCCCATCGCCGGGGCGTGCGTCCTGGTGCGTGACTTCGACATGCTGCACGACGCCTTCGGTCTGCACGCTTCGTACATCGTCGAAGATCCCGAAACCACCGGATGGGGGAACGACATGGCGTATCTCACTCCGAACTTCACCCGTCCGTTCTCGGCGTTGAAGGTCTGGGTGTCGTTCCTCGCCCACGGTTGGGATGCCTATGAGCGCCGGATCGCCCACGATGTCGAATTGACCCGGTATCTCGAGCACCTCGTCGGCCAGGAGCCTGAGCTCGAGCTGATCAGCCCGCAACGTCTGTCGATCGCCACCTTCCGCTACCGCCCGCCGGAGCTCGCATCCGAACGGGCTGACGACCCCTATCTCAACCGGCTCAACGAGCGAATCATGTTCGACCTAGAGTTCGAAGGGAACGTCTATCCCTCCAACGCCGTCGTCGACGGTCGCTTCGCCATCAGATCCTGCATTGTCAACTTCCGCACCGAGGCGGAGCAGATGGAGACGCTGGTGGCCGACACGGTCCGCTTTGGCCGGCTGCGACACAGCGAGATGTGGAGCCGGCCGGCTTAGTCACAGGCCCCTCCTCTCCCGCCTCCGAGCGGGACGGAATCAGCCCTGTAGACCGGCGATCAGGTTCGCCCAGAACTCGTCGATCATCGTGTTGGCCTGTCGTCTGGCGACCGCCGCTCCGAGGGTCACGCCCCGGCCCCTCAATTCGTATGAGCCCGACAGTGTCAGCTGCGTTCCTCCATCGCTTGGGTCGAGCCGAACAGATGCCGTCACTGCCAGCTTCGTCCCGGGCCCCCGATCCTGACCGGAGGCGCGGATCGAGATCTCTGCCGCCTCGGTCTCCTCGACGAGCTCCACGTCCATGGGTGCCGACAGTCTCAACGGCCCCTTGCGGTCCTGGAGCGAGGTCTTCCAAAGCCGATCGGGCTCCGCCGTTGTCACTTCCCCGACATGTGAGGAGTAGGAGGCGAGCCGATCGACGTCGTGAAGTGTCGCCCAGACGTCGGCCGGCGATGCCGCTACTCGCGCAGTTCTCTGGAACGAGTCCCGCATCGCTAGGTCTCGACATCCGGCCGGTCGGAACCGTTTCCGGCAAACGTCGATACGGTTCGCCACCCTGTCTTGTCGGTGGGCTCCATTGGGCCTGCGTCGACGTGGCTATCTGAGGGCGTGAGTCTCACTCGTGGGCCGGATCGATCTCGTGGCCCACGACGACGGTCCGCGATGAAACCACCTTCCACGCCCCGTCTTTGACATGTCGGGCGAAGTGCTCGCTCGCCTTGTGCGATTCGAAGGCCTGTTCGGACTCGTAGCTCTCCAACAGGGCGAGGTCGTCAGCTTCTGAGTAGGAGCGGAACAGTTGGTAGCCGAGACAACCTGGCTCTCCACGGGTGGGTAGGAGCATGGCGCGGAGGTGTCCTTCCAGCTCATCACCTCTTCCCGGTTGGGCGGTGTATATGACGGTGACGTTGAGAGACATGACTCCTTTCTAGCTGGTGGAGAAGGCACCCGTTCGGGAGCGGGGTGGCGGCCGTTTCGCAGCAGAGGAGCGTTGTCGAGTCGACCCGCCACCCGAGGTCGTTCGCCCGTCTCGGTGTGATTAGCGTCCGCCGATGGAACCGCTTCGCTCGTCCCTGCATGAAATTGCCGACCATGTCGCCGACTATCGAGAGAATCTCGCCACGGCGCGGGTGACTCCCGATGTGAGCCGTGCCGAGATCCGGACAAGGCTATCGGCGCCGTTGCCGGAGGACGGCTTGCCGCTATCGGAGGTCATCGCGGAGCTCATCGACAACGCGATACCGGGTCTCATGGCCTCGGCCGGGCCCAGGTATTTCGGGTTCGTCGTCGGAGGCTCCGCCGACGCCGCGCTGGCGGCGGACATCCTGACCGCAGGCTGGGATCAGGTCGGGTTCAACGAGGCTCTCTCCCCGGCGGCCATCGGCTTCGAAGATGTCGCCGGCGCCTGGCTGAAAGAGCTCCTCCGTATCCCCGCCTCGGCGTCGGTCGGATTCGTGACAGGCGCCCAGGCGGCGAACACCGTCGGGCTCGCCGCCGCCCGGTGGAAGGTGTTGCGAGACCACGACTGGGATGTCGGTGTCGACGGTCTGGTCGGGTCCCCGCCCATCCGGGTGATCGCCGGGGAGGAACGACACGCCACTATCGATCGGGCTCTGCGGCTCCTCGGGCTCGGCGAACGTTCGATAGTCGGGGTTCCGACCAACAGCGACGGCTCCATGGACACCGACGCGCTGGCGCGAGACCTCGCGGAGGACCCCGGGACGCCCACGATCGTGGCCGCTCAGGCGGGGAACGTGAACACGGGTGCCTTCGACGACCTGACGACGATCTCCTCGCTCACCAAACAACACGAGGGTTGGCTTCACGTGGATGGAGCGTTCGGGCTCTGGGCAGCAGCCAGCCCTCGTCACACTCATCTCGTCGACGGCCTCGAGGAGGCGGACTCGTGGGGTTGCGACGGCCACAAGTGGCTCAACGTCCCGTACGACTCGGGCTACGTCTTCTGTGCTGACCCCGATGTGCACGCTACGGCGATGGCCTACACGGCCGAATACCTCACCGGCCAGGTGGCAGGTCGTGAGTTCGGTGGCGGGGATTTCGTCCCCGAGTCGTCGCGAAGAGCGAGAGGGTTTGCCACGTGGGCCGCGCTCCGGTCCCTGGGCCGATCGGGTGTGGCGGATCTCGTCGATCGAACATGTCGCCTCGCTCGAGAGTTCGCCGAGAAAGTGGAGTCGATTCCCGATGTCCGAATTCGCAATGAAGTCGTGCTGAACCAGGTCTTGATCTCGGTAGGGGATACGGCCCAGACCGAGGCCGTGGAACGAATCGTCCAAGAGGAAGGGGTAGTCTGGCTAGGAGCGACGACCTGGCATGGACAGCGTTTGCTCCGCATGGCTATCTCGAACTGGTCGACGACCGACGTTGACATCGACCGGGCCGTCAGCGCCATCGAAGACGCTCTCCGGCGCCTCTCACGCGAGTAGATTTCGTCGGCGGCAGAGTCGATGGTCCTCGTCTCACGTGACCATCCGCCCTGGCGACCGACCCGGAGACTGTGGATAGTCCGAGACGTGCACTTTTCTGCGAACGGAGGCTGGAGATGAGCGGCGGAAAGATCGCGATGGCGATAATCGGGGCACTCGCGGCATTGGTGGCGGTTGGCCTGATCCTGGGGGGAGCAGGGCTGCTCTGGGCGAATGGGACCCAGCGCAACTCCGATGGCTTCTTCACCAGCCCCACGGCACAGCTTGCCACCGAGGACTACGCGATCACGTCGGCCGATATCGACCTCGGATCACAACCGGGAGATTGGTTTCCCTCCGGCAATCTGGCCACCGTCCGTCTCGCCGCGGATAGCGACACAGCCAAGTCGGTGTTCGTTGGGATAGGCCCGGACGACGAGGTCGACGACTTCCTCGCCGGTGTTGCCCACTCCCGGGTGACCCGCATCCGCAGTGGAGGAAGGATCTCCTATTCAGACGTTTCCGGCTCCGATACGCCGGCTCTTCCCTCGAACGAGACGTTTTGGGCCGCCTCCGCCGAGGGCCCGAGTCCCGACCTGGCCTGGGATCTCGAACAGGGAAGGTGGACGGTGGTCATCATGAACGCCGACGCCACTGCCGGAGTCACGGTCGACGCGTCGGCAGGTGCCAGGACCGAGCTCCTGGTACCGGTTGCCATCGGGCTCCTGGTCACCGGTCTGGTCATCGCCGTAGCGGCCGCGGTCCTACTGGTCTTGGCCTTCCGCCGGTCCGCGGAGACGGCGGAAGGTGCCGCTGTCGTGGGAGCTGATACCACCCTGGGGGCGGGCGTTGGCCGCTACCCGGTGCGGATCGAGGGCAACCTGGACAGCGGAGTCAGTCGATGGCAGTGGTTGGTCAAATGGTTCCTGGCCATTCCTCACTTCATCGTTCTCGCCTTCCTCTGGGCTGCGTTCTTCCTCCTGACCGTTGTCGCCGGATTTGCCATCCTGTTCACCGGTCGGTACCCGAGGGGGATCTTCGACTTCAACGTGGGGGTGATGCGGTGGAGTTGGCGGGTCGCCTATTACTCCTACGGGGTGCTCGGAACCGACCAATACCCACCGTTCACCCTCGCCGAGGCCGACTATCCGGCCACCCTGCAGGTTGCCTATCCCGAGGAGCTATCCCGAGGCTTGGTTCTGGTGAAATGGTGGCTGTTGGCCATTCCCCAATACCTGATCGTCGGTCTGTTCACGACCGGTCTCGTCTGGTGGACCACCGAGATCGGCGATGCGGGGCAGACGGTGGCACAGGTCGGCGGAGGGCTCATCGGCATCCTCGTCCTGGTGGCTGCCATCGCACTGCTGTTCACCGGCCGCTACCCGCAGGGTCTCTTCGACCTGGTGATGGGGCTCAACCGGTGGGTGTACCGGGTCC
>JBAPYG010000430.1:0-3917 GCA_049284615.1 Acidimicrobiia bacterium | reverse complement strand
GTGTTCCACTGCGGCACGTGCTCGTCGGCGTACTCGAACACGTCCGTGACGAGACGCATCGATGGGGCGGGGGGATAGATATATGTGCCTCGCGCCACGTACTCCTTGAGGATGTCGTTTTGGATGGTCCCCCGGATGCTGTCCCCTGCCACTCCCTGCTCGGCAGCCACCAACTCGTAGAGAAGCAAGAGAAGCGGGCCGGTGGCATTGATGGTCATCGAGGTCGAGACCTCGGCGAGGGGAATTCCGGCAAACAGCTCGCGCATGTCCTCGATCGAGTCGATGGCGACCCCCACTTTTCCCACTTCTCCAGCAGCAAGCGGATGATCGGAGTCCAGGCCCATCTGAGTCGGCAAGTCGAACGCAACGCTCAGACCGGTCTGTCCGGCGGCCAACAGCGCCTTGAACCTCTGGTTGGTCTCGATTGCCGTCCCGAAACCGGAGTACTGACGCATCGTCCAGAGACGTCCCCGGTACATCGTGGGATACGGTCCCCGGGTGAACGGGAACTCACCGGGCTCGCCGATCAGCGACGGGTCTGGCTCCTCGTCGTATACGACCTCGACCTCTATATCGCTCGAGGTGCGCCGGGTTTCACTCATATCCACAGTATCCTGTCACCGTCCGGGATCGTAGGCGGGAACTACTCGACATCCCGGTGCGTCTCATACCCCTGGATGCCCTCAACTCTTCATGGCTAGAAAAGCCCTCATTCATCAGATAGAGGCGCGCGAACGGCGGGGCCGCTGGTTCGGCGCCCTGGCCACCCTCCTCTCGATATCGCTTCTCCTCGCGGGTTGGGTTGGCTTGTTCGCGTTCTTGGGGGCGAACTCCGCCTACGGGACGTTCGAGGAGGTTGCCGACGAGTGGGTGCCCGACACCCGCTCGATGCAGCTCAATCTCCCCGACTTGAGCCGGGTCAGTCGGGTGTATGCCGACACCGGTGAGGTGCTTGCCGAGCTGCACGACGGACGCAACTCGGAGCCGATCCCATACGACGAGGTGCCCGAGGTGATGGTCAACGCCATCCTCGCCGCCGAAGACTCCGAGTTTTTCGAGCACGACGGCGTGGACTTCTCGGCCATCGCATCCGCCGCCATCGACAACTTCATCTACGACCAGACCCGGGGTGGCTCGACCATCACCCAACAGGTCGTCAAGAACGCCTTCGTCGGCAATGAGGTGTCGATCCGGCGCAAGATCACCGAGGCATTCGTCTCCGCCGAGCTCGAGCGACGCTTCCCCAAGGAGCGGATCCTCGAGTACTACATGAATTCCGTCTACTTCGGGTCGGGCGCCTACGGGGTGAAGACCGCCGCCGAGGAGTTCTTCGACAAGCCACTCGCCGATCTCCAGATCCACGAGGCCGCCGCCCTGGCCGTACTGGTGCGCAACCCGTCGCTCTACAACCCGCGCCGTCGTCCGGAGATCACCATCGAGCGGCGCGACAGCGTCATCGCCCAGATGCTCGAGGAGGGATGGATCACCCAGGCCCAGGCGGACTACGCCACCAATCAGCCCCTTGGGGTGGTCGACACACCGCCGCGCCGTGGCCTCGCCGATCACGTCGTGGCCGAGGTGCGACGTCAGCTCCTCAACTCGCCCGAGTTCGCCTTCCTCGGGGACACCCATGAGGAGCGGAAGCGGGCGATATTCGGCTGTCCCGCCGACGATGTCGTTTGTGAGGGAGGCGGTGGTCTCCAGATCTACACCACCATCGACCTGGAGTTGCAGCAGGAGGCCAACCGCGTGCTGCACGAGTGGCTCCCGCTGGCGCCGTACGAGGAGAACTTCCTCGCCTGCGCCGATGTCTTCCCCGACTTCGAGGAGAACCAGGACTTCTATGCCAAATACGCCGAGACCCATTCCTGTCAGCCAACAGGAGCCATCGCCATGGTGGACAACAACACGGGAGCGGTGAAAGTGATGGCGTCGGGGCTCGACTTCGAATTCAGTCAGTTCGACCTGGCCATACAGGGCCGTCGCAACCCCGGGTCTGCGTTCAAGGCGATCGGTCTCGCCGCCGCACTCGAGCAGGGCATCACGATGGGCAACCGCTATGCCGGCACATCGCCATACGAGATCGAGTGTGAGTTCGTATGCGCCCCCAACGGCAGCAGCGTGTGGACCGTCTCCAATGCATCAGGCAGCTCCACCGGGGTGATCAGCGTCGAAGAGGCCACTTATCGCTCGGTGAACACGGTCTACGCGCAGATTTCACGTGACACGGGTCCCGAGAACATCGTCGACATGGCGCGGCGCATGGGAATAACCGATTCCGTGGTCGAGCCCGTGCTGTCGGTAGTGCTGGGCTCATCGGCCATCTCGCCACTCGAGATGGCATCGGCCTTCTCCAACTTCGCCACCAACGGGCTCCACGCAGACGACTACATAGTGGCGCGGATCGTCAACTCCGATGGCGACGTCGTCTACGAGAAGGAACCTGACATCGAGCAGGTGGCCGACCCGGCGATATTCGCCGCAGCGCGGCGTGCGCTGGTGAAGGTCCCCACCAGCTCCGGGACGGCGCCGCGTGCCGATATCGATCACCCGCAGGGTGGCAAGACCGGGACTCATCAGAGCTATCTAGATGCCTGGTATGTCGGATTCACCCCCGAGTATTCCACGGCCGTCTGGGTGGGGTACGAGGCCGAGCAGCTCCCGCTGGTCGACGTCGTGATAAATGGACAGACCTATTCCAGGGTGTTCGGTGGATCGGTGCCGGCACCGATCTGGGCCGAGTTCATGAACTATGTCACCGAAGGCCTACCCGAGACGCAGTTCCCCGCCGATCCCGACAACATCGATGAGTACCTGATTCCGCCACCCACGCAGGTGCCCAACGTGGTCAGCCTCGACGAGAGCTCGGCGGTCAAGCGGCTCCAGGACGCCAAGCTCAACGTCTCGGTCCAGGAGATCCCGTCATTGGAGCCGGCCGGCATAGTGGTTCGTCAGTCGATCGGCTCCGGAGCGACAGTGTCTCAGGGGACGACCGTGACCATTTGGGTCTCGAACGGTGAGACGCCTGTGGCCGACCTGCCCAGCTTCATCGGCATGACCTTCGACGAAGCAAAGGAAGCGGCCGAGGAGCTTGCACTCGAGACGAACGTCCAACTGACTCTCGTGGCCGAAGAGCTCGAGGTGCAGGATCCCAAGCGCGTCGGTGTCATCGTGGAGACCAATCCCCCACCCGGCACCGAGATCAGCGAGTCCGCATCGGTGGTGGTGTTCATCGGTGTCCTCGCTCAGGACGATGGCAGTGGTGACGGCGGGGACGGGTAACCAAATCTTTCGCGCCCCACACGAGGGGGGTTGACGATAGTTAACGCTACTTGTAGTTCTCTGTCGTATGAGAGCTGGAGCACCTGCAAGTGGCCAGAATCGTCCTCCGATCGATAGTGCCGTGGGGCTCGCAGGTGCCCAGCTCCGTCCCACCGCCCGAGTCCGACCCACCGTGCCGGTGCGTTTGATCCCGGCCCGGGACGGTGTCGAGCCTTCGGACCCATATGTCCGCAGGTTCTGGGTGGCCGCCCTGGGGCCCGGTGCGGTGGCCGAGCTGCTTCGCCTGGTGAGTGCCGCCGGGAAGGGGGAAGAGGTGCGGCTGCCCAGATATCTGCCTCATCTCCTCCGGGCCGGGCTCGTCACGATCGTCGAGGGCAGTCTGGCCGTCCCATCGCTGGTACCCGTGGTGCCCCCCGAGATGCGCTGGCGATTCCCACCAGACCTCGCCGCCCAGCACTCCACCTGGATGGCCAGCGCCGACTAGGTCAACGGGCCCCGGCTCCGGTGAGCACCGTCCAGATGCTCTTCCAGAAGATGCGCAGGTCCATGACCGGAGACATGTGCTTTATGTAGTACAGGTCGTAGGTCAGCTTCTCGACGGTCTCGACCTGGTCGTCGGCGTAGCCATAGCTCAC
>JBAPYG010000429.1:0-2467 GCA_049284615.1 Acidimicrobiia bacterium | reverse complement strand
CGGTCGAAGTGTGCGGTAGAGAGAGCGCAGGGCGACGAAGAGAACCAGAAAGCCGAAGATCAGCGAGAGTGTTCGGCCCTCCATCGCCAGCGCAAGTCGCGAGCCGATGAGAGAGCCGACGACACCGCCGGCACCGGCAACGAGTCCGTCCTTGGGGCGGACTCGTTGGTTTCTCAGGTTGACCAGTGTCCCGGCGGCTGCGGTGAAGACGATCGCGACCAGCGAGGTTCCTTGCGCCTCATGTTGTTCCAAACCGAGGAGGAGAACACTCGACGGCACGATCACCACCCCGCCCCCGATGCCGGCCAAGCCGGCGAAGAAGCCGGCGACGAGGCCGATCATCAGTGCTATCGCCGTTTGCCAACCGGTCGCATAGTCGGCGGCGCCCGGAAGCGGATCACCGCCGGTGATGAGGCGGATCCCGGCCACCAGCAGGACGATGCCGAAGACGATGGTGAGAGCGCGCGGGCTCACGCGATTCATCACGGAGGCACCGATCACCGAACCGACGATCCCGCCGATCCCGATGGTTATGCCGAAGCCAACGTTTATCTCACCTGAAGCCCCAAAGGAGATCGCACCCGCAATGGCGATCAACAGGATCGCTGCCAGGGAGGTCGCATGGGCCCGGTGCCGCTCGAATCCAACGAATACGAGTAGCGGGACCAGGATTATCCCGCCGCCGACTCCGAGTCCTCCCCCGAGAATCCCGGCGGCGAGACCGATGAGAGCCAGCTTCCACGGCTCTACCGGTGCACGCTGATCCACAGAGGGAGAGCCTAGAGCTACGGTCGTGACCATGGACTACACGAAATCGACTGCCCTGATCGTCGTCGATTTCCAGAACGACTTTGCCGACCCGTCAGGAAGCTTGTACGTCAGCGGGGGTGACGAAGCCATCGAGTTCGTGAACGACGAGATTGAGAAGGCACGGACCGCAGGCGCCACCATCGTCTACAGCCAGGACTGGCATCCACCTTCGACCCCGCACTTCGCCAAGGATGGGGGCATCTGGCCGGTGCACTGTGTCGCTGGGTCCCAAGGTGCTCGATTTCATCCCGAGCTCGAGGTCGTAGACGACGCAGTCGTGATCAAGAAGGGTGGCCAGGGCGAGGATGGGTATTCGGCGTTCAGCATGAAAGACCCGGAGACCGGAGAGGTGACCTCCACCGGTCTGGCCGATCGCCTGACGTCGATCGAGCGGGTGGTGATAGTGGGCCTGGCGCTCGACTATTGCGTGAAAGAGACCGCCCTCGATGCAGTGCCCCACTTCGAGACCGTCGTTCTCGCCGATGGGACCCGCGCCGTGAATCTCGCGCCCGGCGATGGCGCCCGGGCGGTGGCGGCCATGGTGTCAGCCGGGGTCACCGTTGCTTAGACGGCGGACGAGTGCAGTCTGGAGGTCCTTCACGGTGCGCGTGAGCGACACGTGATAGATGTGGGGATTCACCAGACGCCGGACACCGGGATCGAGCCTTTCGAGGTCCGCGACCCTCCGTCGCCTCAGCTCCTCGAGATCGGGGCGTTCGTCGCTTCGCTCCCCCTTCACGAAGACGGGCTCGAGTAGCTGCTCTGCGTTCGAGATCGACCCTCGGTCGATGGCCCTTCGCAGCTCCCGATGAGGGTGGAACATCTCGATGGGATCGGTAGCCAACGGGTCTTCGAAGTCTGAGCTGATGATGTCTGCTGTCGCCAGCCCGCGGTCGTCGTAGATCCTGGTCACCTTCTTACCTCCCGGGACAGCCATCTTCTCGATGTTCTCGGAGATCTTGATGGCCGGCTCCCACACACCAGACTCGTCTTCGATGGCAACCAGCTTGTAGACGCCCCCCAGTGCCGGGTCGCCGAAGGAGGTGATCAGACGGGTTCCCACCCCGAACGTCACCCGGTCGACCAGGGCGCGGCCGTCCAAACCGTATCGGGGAGCCTCGGCCTCGAGTTGGGAGAGGATCTGCCAGATGACCAGCTCATCCAGGTCGGAGGAGAGCACGATGGCCGCGTCTTCGAACCCGGCCGCGTCGAGCAACACCGCCGATTGGATCGTCATGTAGGCGAGGTCGCCCGAATCGATTCGGATGCCGACCGGCTCGAACCCATCCTTGCGAAGCTCCTCGAAGACCCTTATCGCATTGGGAACTCCACTGCCGAGGACGTCGATGGTGTCGACCAGGAGAATGCACTCGTCCGGGTACTGGCGGGCGAACTTCCGAAAAGCCTCCAGCTCGGTGTCACCGAGGGCCATGAACGCCTGCACCAGCGAGTGGGCGTGGGTGCCCTTGGGGTCGAGGCCCACCGCATGGGACAGGGCGACATTCGAGGTGAAATCGGCGCCTCCGATCAGTGCTGCGCGACCCCCGGCGAACACGCCGGAGTCGGGCCCCCGTCGCATGCCGAACTCGAGGACCGTGCTCCCCCGCGCGGCATCGTCCACGCGTGCCGCCTTGGTGGCGATCAGGGTCGGGTAATT
>JBAPYG010000428.1:0-1585 GCA_049284615.1 Acidimicrobiia bacterium | reverse complement strand
CCCCCTGACGATGCATATTTACTTGGAGCCAGATATCTATGACCCGGCGCGGGTGGAGTCGACCAGCGACGAGGACACATCGACGCTGGCCTGACGATCGAGCAGATGAACGCGCCGCCACCGGGGGTTTCAGTGCTCACCCGGTCCGCTGCACCCCACGAACCCCTTCGACAGCGAGCGGCTCCTCCTGCTCCTGAGCGGCGATCACCGTCACACTTCCATCCGTCTCGAGCACCGCGAGGGCTCTCTCGTGATTTACGACGTTGCTGGCTCGCATCGCGGCTTGCACCTCTTCTCTAGTCACCCGTTCTCGCCTAAGTGTGCGGTCGAGAAATCTCCCTCTGTCGAAGAGGAGTTGCGGTTCTCCTTTGACCAGCTTCTCGAAGTTTGTCGAGCGGACGTAGATGGACGAGACCACCCACTGCAGGACGACCAACAGAGCGATGGCGGTGACCCCTTCCGTCAAAGACACGGCGTCGTTGAGGAGAAGGCCGCCAAATACCGAGCCCAACGTGATGGTCACGACGAAGTCGAAGGCGTTCATCTTGGAAAGGGTTCTCTTACCCGAGACTCGGAGGAGCGAGATCAGGGCGATGTAGCCGAGGGTGCCCACCACGACGATCCGAAGCACAGAGCTCCAATTGTCGAACCACATCAGACGAACCGCGATGCTCGGAGGGGCAACGTGTGAGACGACATACTTGGCCGTACCCATTGAAATGTCGGGTAAAACATGCCACGCCAGCGCGCATTGTTGCCAGTGGCCGTCGTGTGTCGCCGTCTCCCCAGGTCGGTGAGTAGTGGGCCCGGCAGGACTTGAACCTGCAACCAACGGATTATGAGTCCGCTGCTCTGACCTGATTGAGCTACGGGCCCCCGTCGGCGCAGGGTAACCGTCAGATGCGACGAATTCGATCGACAAAGTCGGAACGAGCACCGGATCCTCGGCCCCGACAGAACAGCTGTCGGCCTACTACATTCTCGCGAAACGGAGGAGGAGCCCGCTCGGCTTTGGCGGGGGGCAAACGTTATCGATGAGCAGACTCAACACATTCGACGAAGCCGTCACGCGCGTTGTCACCGGAGGTACTGCCGTGGTGATGGCGGAGAGCGGCGACGGGACCGTTGGCGACATGCTGGAGGGTTTGCCCCCGGAGATGGTTGTCTTCTCCCAGATCAGCTGTGCCTCGGCCTGTCTGGCAACCGCCGGCGGTGTCGCCGAGGAGTTGGATGTCGACGAATTCTCCGGTGGGGCGATCGTCATCGAGGACGCTCAATGGTCCGACCCCACGTCACTCGGTCGTCTGCAACGCCTGGTTCGGTTGGGTGAGATCCCGATGCTGTTGGTGTTGGGCCATCGGCCCGCAGAAGACGTGGACAATTGGGGTTTGACCCGGCTGGCCTCGACAGCCGAGAAGCACTCGGCTCTATTCGAGACAGAGGTCACTCCCGAGGCTTCTGAGCCGACTCTCGATCTCGATCAGAAGTCCATGGACCTGCTCATCGCCGCAGGGTTGCTGACCAGCCCCCTGCCCATCTCGATTGCGGCGAGTGTGCTCGGCGTCTCCGACGAAGAGGCTCTGGA
>JBAPYG010000427.1:0-2287 GCA_049284615.1 Acidimicrobiia bacterium | reverse complement strand
TAGTCTCCGAGCACTTCCACCCCTGGGTCGACGACTCGTCGGCCTCCGGCTTCGCCTTCTCCACCATCGGAGCCATGGCCGCGGCCACAGACGAGATCGGGTTCGCAACCGGGGTGACCACACCCCTGTTCCGCTACCACCCGGCTGTGGTGGCCCAGGCGGCCGCAACCCTCGACAGACTCAGCGGTGGTCGATTCATCCTCGGGGTCGGCACGGGCGAGAACATCAACGAGGGCCCCCTCGGTTACGACTTTCCCGCCTACGCAGAGCGCAACGCACGCATGTCCGAATCGCTTGAGATCATGAGGAGGCTCCTCGATGGCGAGAAGCTGACGTTCGACGGCGAGTACTACCGCACCGATCGGGCCAAGCTCTACTCCCCGCCTCTCGGCCCGGTCCCCATCCTGATGGCGGCCGGGGGCCCGAAGTCGGCGACTCTCGCCGGGGAGAAGGCCCAAGGTGTGGTCACTTCGGTGAAAGACCCTGCAGAGACGTTCGAGAGAGTCATCCACCCACTCCGTGACGCCGCCCGGGCCTCGGGCCACCCCGAGCCAATCGTGCTCGCCACCCGCTGGTCGCTCTTCGCGGCCAACGACGAGGACGCATGGAAGGCATTGCATCCCTGGCGTGGGCTGCGGGCACCGGGACGTCTCGAGGCCGTCGACCCTCAAACCCTCCGGGAACGCGCCGACGAGTTGCCGCGACAGGAGGTGCTGGAGCGATACAGCCTGGTCCACAGTGTCGACGAGGTGGTCGAGACCTACCGTCCCCTGGTAGCGGAGCTGGGCGCCGACATCGTCACGTTCCAGATGGCCTCGCTCGACCAGCCGGCGCTAATCGAGCTCCTCGGCACCAAGGTCCTTCCCGTGCTGCGCGAGGTGTCCTGAGCTAGCCGACGCGGGTGATCACCTCGACCAGGGCCAGGAGCTCCTGGGAGACCTGGCCGGAGGTCCCGGGCAACTGTGCCGCCGCCAGGAGCGAGGGGACGATCCCGCGAAGCTCGTCCAGGATGAGACGGGCATCGTCGGTCTGGGTGGCGATGAGCCTTTCCACCGTCCCCGTCATCTGGTCGGCGAGCCCGGCCCCGAACGAGGCGAAGAGGTCGATTCGATAGCCGTCCGACTCTTGAACGACCACCGACCTCACGCCACCCGTCTCCGGCGTGACCTTCACCACATGGAACTCCTGATCGGAAAGGGTCGTGGTGCCGTCGTCCACGACTCCGACATCTCCGGTCAGGAAGCTGCCCGTCCCCTGGGCGAAACCCGCCCAGAAGTTGGCCGCGATCTCCTGGTCGCCCTGGCGCAGGGCCGCGGCCACCTCGTCGAACGTCGACCCCTCCGCCAGTGAGGCGAGCGCGGCCTGTCCCGGCATGGCCAGATGGCTGGCGCCGGCGAAATCGGGCTCGTTGATGGCACTCACCAGCTCGTTGACGGCTTCCACGGGGGAATCCGCCCCATCCTGAAGTGGATCGCTCGACACCGGCTCGCCACCGCCATCGCCACACGCGGCAATGGCCACGACGGCCGCCAGCAGCAGCGCCTCAGCCCTCAGCGACATGGGCAGGCAGTCTTCCGGTCGAGACGATGGCCGCACGACGGTCCCTCCGGGACAGGCCCAATGCGACCCATAGCCAGATCAGATAGGCGAGGCCGATGGCGTCCTCGACCCAGCGCCATGGATCGCCCATCGCCCGCTCCCAGGCAAGCGGCCAGAACGGTGCCTCGCCCGGCGGGATGTCCCAGCCGAAGAATGGCCAGAGGAACACGTCCTGGCTCATCCACATCCCATCCAACAGGAGATGGAACAGCCATCCCACCCCGAGTGCCATCCAGGCCCGTCGCTGTCGCCCCCGTCGCGTGGCCAGGAGCACGACTGCCATGTAGATGGTGGGAAGTATCAGTGAGTGAAACCACAGCTCTCCGGTGGAGTATCGATCGGCCAGGAGCACCGTGCCGATCGGCATGTCGATCAGGTCAGGAAGGATCGCACCGAGGAGCAGAAACCTGACATCGACCTTGGGGTCTCGGAAGATCCAACGAAATAGCCAGAGAGTTGCTCCCAGATGCCAGAGCAGCATGTTCAGCCAACGAGCAAACGCCGACAGTGGACGCAGCGCGGAAGATCGGTGGAGAATGCCTCGTCCTGTTCCGCCGGTGACAGCGTCATGTGGCAACCACCGCACACCCCATGGTCGTACGAGGCTATCGCCACGCCCTCCTTGATCTGGCGGAGCTTCTCGTACAACTCGAGCAGCTCCGGATCGATCGGGCCCTGGGCCTCACCC
>JBAPYG010000426.1:0-2308 GCA_049284615.1 Acidimicrobiia bacterium | reverse complement strand
GTCGAAGGGCTTCGTGATGTAGTCGTCTGCCCCCAGCTCGAGACCGCGGACCCGGTCCTCGGGCAGGCCGCGCGCCGTGAGCAGGATGATGGGGATGCTGGCCGTGCTGGCCTGGCTGCGCAGCCGGTGCAGCGCCGTGAGCCCGTCCATGCGCGGCATCATGATGTCGAGGATGATCACGTTGGGTGGGTTGGACGTCGCCTTCTGCAGCGCGTCCTCGCCGTCGACCGCGGTATCGACCTCGAATCCATCGAGCTCGAGATTGATCTTCACGACCGTGAGGATGTCAGGATCGTCGTCTGCGACCAGGACTCGTTCACTCATCTGTCTCTGCAGCCCTTCTCAATGCGTTCACAACAGACGGCGGGTCTTCGGACCGAAACACAGCGGTCCCAGCAACCAGCACCGTGGCACCGGCTGAGATGACCTGCCCGGCGTTGTCCGGGGTGATGCCGCCATCGACCTCAATATCGGCGGTGCAACCATGCTCCTCAACCCATTCTCTTGCTGCTTCTATCTTGGGCAAGACCTCGGTCATGAAGGTCTGCCCTCCATACCCGGGCTCGACCGACATCAAAACGACGACGTCGCATGTCTCCATGTAGTCGGTGACGGCGGTCATCGGTGTGCCAGGGCTGAGCACGAGGCCGAAGTCGAGGCCATTCTCACGCGCCCGCTCGCTGGCGCGTGTCGGGTCGGGCACCGCCTCGATGTGGACTGTGACCAGGTCGACTCCAGCCCGGGCCAGCTCGGGGAAGTAGGCATCGGGGTTGGTGGTCATGATGTGACAGTCGAAGTAAATGTCGGTGAGTGGCCGGATCGAAGAGATCACCGGCATGCCAAAAGAGATGTTGGGGACGAAGTGGCCGTCCATCACGTCGAGATGGAGCCAGTCGACGTAGGGCGCCACCCTGGTGATCTCCGAGTCGAGGTGGGCGAAGTCGGCGGCGAGCAGAGACGGGGCGATCTTGATCGGCACGATGCCGAGTCTATGACCTCACGTGAGGACACCACCGTCGTCGCGACGACCACGAGCCCATTCGACTCCCTCGACGACCCGCTTGCCGGGTGGTTGCAGGGCGAGGATCTCCATTCCGCCATCGGAGAGCCCCACCACCGGCGAGCCTTCGAGGATCTGCCATGTCCCCTGTGGGGGTCGTCTCTTCGATGCGCGCGCACGGAGGAGCTTGTGGGGCTTGCCATCGATGCCGAGTGTGGCGGCCGGGACCGGGGACAGGGCACGGACCTGGTTGAGCACCTCCTCGAGACTGTCGGCGGGGTTGATCGGCCGATCTGCCGCTTCGATCTTGTCGGCGTAGGTCGCGCCTTCGTCCACCTGTCGCTCCGGCACCAGGTCGCCTGACAGATATGGCTTTATCGACCCGGCGAGGAGACGCGCCCCGAGGATGGCGAGGCGTCCGGTCAGCTGATCGGCGTTCTCCGTCGGGCCGATGTCGATTGCCTGTGCGGTGAGCACAGGTCCGGTGTCGAGACCCTCGTCGACCTTCATGATGGTGATCCCGGTCATCGGATCTCCAGCCATCAAGGCGCGCGCAACGGGCGCCGCTCCCCGCCAGCGGGGCAGGAGGCTGAAGTGGACGTTGACGAGCCCGTGCTCGGGCAGCCGGAGAATTTCGGGCCGGAGGATGCGACCGTAGGCGACGACGACGCCGAGATCGAATGGCCCCGCCTCGTTGATGGCCGTCTCCAGCCCGTGATGGTCCTCCGGCTGAGCCACGACGAGGTCGTGCTCGAGGGCCGCCTCCTTCACCGGAGGCGCCACGAGCCGCTTCGACCTGCCTCTCGGACGGTCGGGTTGTGTGACCACCAATGCCACATCATGGGCCTGCGCGATCGTGGTCAGAGTCGGGACCGCGGCCTGTGGTGTGCCCATGAACACCAGGCGGGCCATCAGCGATACCCCAAGGCGTCTTCGCGTAGGTCCTTCAGCGCCTTCTTGCGTGTCCTCTTGGGCAGGACGTCGAGGAGCAAGCCCCCGTGGAGGTGCCCGATCTCGTGCTGGAGGACCCGTCCCAGGAGGCCGTCGCCGGCGTACTCGACTTCATTGCCTTCGAGGTCGATGGCGCGGACCCTGGCGAAAGCGGGCCTCGTGATGTCCCACCAGTAGCCCGGGACCGACAGACAGCCCTCTTCCTGTTCGAACTCGCCAGCTGTCTCGATGATCTCGGGATTGATCATGACGCGCGGCCCCAGCTCGTCCTGGGCATCGAACACCGCGAGACGCCGCGAGATCCCGATCTGGTTGGCGGCGAGGCCGACGCCGGGGGCGTCGTACATGGTCTCGATC
>JBAPYG010000425.1:0-11803 GCA_049284615.1 Acidimicrobiia bacterium | reverse complement strand
ATCAACAAGTGGGTTACCTCACTTCGAGTAGAGCTCGACGATCAACTGCTCGTTGATGTCTGTGTCGATCTGATCCCGGCGGGGATGATCGTTGACGGTTATCTGGCGATCGTCTGCATTGACACCCATCCAATCCGGCACCAGCCGGTCCTGGGTGTCCACCGAATGCTGGATCACGATGAGATCCCTGGAACGATCCTTGATGGTGACGAGATCGCCTGGCCGCACCTGGTAGGAGGGGATGTCGACCTTCTTCCCGTTGACGCGGAAATGGCCGTGGTTCACCAACTGACGGGCCTGTGGGCGGGTGGCGGCCATGCCGGAGCGCCAGACGACGTTGTCGAGACGTTGCTCGAGCATCTGGAGGAGGTTCTCGCCGGTGATTCCGGGGCGGCGAGCCGCTTCCTCGTAGTAACGACGGAATTGCCTCTCGAGAACTCCGTACATCGTGCGCAGCTTCTGCTTCTCGCGCAGCTGGATCTGATAGTCGCTCTCACGGACGCGGCCACGGCCGTGCTCGCCGGGGGGATACGGCCGACGTTCGACGGCACAACGCTTGGACTGGCAGAGTTGGGTTCGCGCCCGTCGACACGCCTTGCACTTGGGTCCTGTGTATCGAGCCATGGCTCTCAGCCCCTCCTGCGCTTCTTCGGCCGGCAGCCGTTGTGGGGGATGGGAGTCACGTCCTTGACCCAGGTGACCTCCATGCCCATGTTCTGCAGGGTGCGGACGGCGGTGTCACGTCCGGAACCGGTGCCGCTGACGATCACGTCGAGCTTGCGAATGCCATGCTCGCCGGCCCGACGCGCCGCCTCCTCCGCCGCCACTTGGGCGGCGTAAGGGGTGGACTTGCGGGAGCCCTTGAAGCCCACCGAGCCGCCAGATGTCCAGGCCACGGTGGCCCCGGTCGGGTCGGTGATGTTGATGATCGTGTTGTTGAAGCTGGCCTTGATGTGGGCCTGGCCGTGCGAGATGTTCTTTCGCTCGCGACGACGGACCCGCTTGGCGCCTTGCTGTCGAGAAGTCAATTACTTGGTCACTTTCTTCTTGCCGGCGATGGCAACGCGACGGCCCTTGCGACCGCGGGCATTGGTGTGCGTGCGCTGGCCGCGCACCGGCAGACCGCGGCGATGGCGGATGCCCTGGTAGCTGCCGATCTCGATCTTCCTCTTGATGTTCTGCTGCACATCGCGGCGCAGGTCTCCCTCGACCTTGAAGTTGGCCTCGATGTAGCGACGGATTCGAGCGACCTCGTCGTCGGTGAGCGACCGGACCCTCGTGGAAGGGTCGATGTCGGTGTCGGCGCAGATCGTCTGTGCTGTGGTCTGGCCGATCCCGTAAATGTAGGTCAGCGAGATCTCGAGACGCTTGTCCCTGGGAATGTCTACTCCTGCAATGCGAGCCATATCAGATCAACCCTGTCGTTGCTTGTGTCGGGGGTTCGAACAAATCACCCAAACGCGGCCACGACGTCGGATGATCCGACACTTCTCACACATCTTCTTCGTGGAAGGTCTCACCTTCATCGTGCTTTCTCCAATTCTCGTGACACGCGAGCGCGTGTTTTGCCAGGCCACAGACGGTCGCAACCGGAGCGTGCAGTGTGGTTGCGGGCGACGGTGCCCTGGCTACAGCCGTCCTCCGGCCAAAGGAGGAGCGGCAAAGACCAGCGAATGATACCTATGGGCCCGGAGTTGCTCAAGTCGAGGTGGGTTTGGGCCCCAACGACACTGAGCCGGACGGCTCGACATAGCCCCGATCCCCCTCCCAGATGGCCAGACGGGAATGGTCGACATCGGGAGGGACGCCCAGCCCGGCGGAAAATGGGCCATGAGGCCCACGCGATCCGACCTGCTAACACCGGTCGCTTGATTCAATGATGTCATGGATTCGGAGCGCATCGCCTCCGCGGGCAGACAAAGGGCTCTCCAGGTCAGCCATCGTGAGGCATTGGCCCTACTCGCCGCAC
This sequence comes from Acidimicrobiia bacterium, assembly GCA_049284615.1. Taxonomy (GTDB): domain Bacteria; phylum Actinomycetota; class Acidimicrobiia; order Spongiisociales; family ZC4RG35; genus JANQRA01. The sequence continues at coordinate 9,834 of JBAPYG010000425.1, read as the reverse complement.
TCGAGCTGTCACCCTTCGAGGACGAGGCCCTCGAGAACAAGCTGCTGAGTCTGGTCTACACGCCCCAGTCGAACCATCCGCCGCGGTCGAGGATGCGGTCCGTCGTGGACATCACGAGCCACCGTCGCCGCGCCCACTGAGCCCACGCTTCTCACGACGACCTACTTTCGACGGCGATGAGCCCGTCACTGGGTATTGCGAACTCGGAGCGTGCTACCGGCTGACGCCGGCAGACGTCTCGACCGGCACAGGCTCGGTGTCGGCGGTGAGCACCATCGGCCCGTCGGGAGTCAGGGCAACCGTGTGCTCCCAATGCGCCGAGAGAGAGCCATCCTCGGTGCGGACCGTCCACCCGTCACGATCGACCTTGGTCTGACGTCTTCCCGCGTTGAACATCGGCTCGATGCAGAGGGCCATGCCATTGCGGAGCTTGAGGCCCTTGCCCGGCTCGCCGTGGTTGGGCACCTGTGGCTCCTCGTGCATCTGACGGCCGATGCCATGGCCAACATACTCCTCGACAACTCCGTAGCCGTATGCGGCGCCGACTGCAGAGATGACTGCGCCGATGTCACCGAGCCGGTTTCCCTTGCGGACTTCACGTATCCCGGCCCACATGCCCTCCTCGGTGGCGTCGATCAGCTGCTGAGCCTCGGCAGACACCTGGCCGATCGGCATGGTGAAGGCAGCGTCTCCGTGGAACCCTTCGAAGATGGCGCCGGCGTCCACCGACAGGATGTCCCCCTCCTGAAGTCGGTAGTCGTTGGGGATCCCGTGGACGATCACATCGTTGGGCGACAGGCAGAGGGTGGCCGGGTAGGTGCCGAGATAGTTGAGGAAGGACGAGGTGCAACCGTGGTCGTCGATGATCCCCGCCCCGATGTCCTCGAGGGTCAGCAGGGAGACGCCTGGCTTCGCCGCCTCGCGAACCGCGGCGTGGATGGCGGCGACACAGGCGCCGGCCTTCTGCATCTTGGCGAACTCACGACGGCTCTTCATCGAGATCATGACTACCCGCTCAGCGCAGTCAATATCCGATCGGTCACCTCTTCGACCTCACCCATCCCGTTCACGGCCACGGTCAGGCCGCGCTCGTCGTAGACGTCGATGAGAGGTTGGGTCTGGTCCATGTAGACCTTGAAACGGTTCCGGATCGTCTCCTCGTTGTCGTCGGCGCGACCCCGGGCGAGCAGACGCTCGGTCAACTCGTCCTCGTCGACCTCGAGGACCACGACCTTGTCGAGACCACGGTCGGCGAGGAGCCTGTCCAAAGACTCGACCTGGGCGTCGGTGCGCGGAAACCCGTCCAAGATGTACCCGTTGCCGGCGTCGTCCTGACCGATTCGCTCGGCGAGCATGGCCACGGTCACCTCGTCGGGGACGTAGTCACCGGCGGCCATGATGGCCTCGACCTTCTGTCCGAGCTCGGTGTTGCGGGAGACGTGATCACGGAACATGTCCCCGGTGGACACGTGGGGAATCCCGAGCCGTGCCGCCACCTTCCCCGCCTGAGTGCCCTTTCCGGCGCCGGGGGGCCCGATGAAGAGCAGCCTCATCGCGACGACCGCCGAACCACGAACCCAGGGTTCCAGACCCTGTCATACGCGGTGTGGAACCCTGGGTTGGTCGGGATGCTCACGTCAGGATGCCCTCGTAGTTCCTCATCGTCAGCTGCGACTCGATCTGCTTCATGGTCTCCAGCGCGACACCGACGACGATGAGGATCGACACACCCGAGAACGCTATCTGGATGTTCCACACGGCACCTGCGATCGCCGGGAGGATCGAGATGGTGGCGAGGAAGATCGACCCGGGGAGGGTGATCCGGTTGAGGATGAAGCCCAGGTGCTTCGCCGTCTGACGACCCGGGCGGACACCGGGGATGAATCCACCCTGTCGTTGGATCATCTCCGCCTGCTGTTCGGGATCGAACTGGATCGCCGTGTAGAAGTACGTGAAGAACACGATCAGGGCGAAGAGGATGGCGATGTACCACCAGCTCACCGCTTGCGCTCCAGCTCCGAGGTTGTCGTCTATCCAGCGATAGATCGATTGCAGCCATGCCGCATCGGAGGGGATGGCTGTGATGATCAACGACGGGATCAACAGCACCGAGGTGGCGAAGATGACCGGGATCACACCCGCAGTGTTGACCTTGAGCGGGATGTAGGTCGACTGGCCGCCCATCACCCTTCGCCCGCGGACACGCTTGGCGAATTGAATCGGGATGCGCCGCTGACCTTGATCCACGTAGATGATCGCTCCGATCATGCCGAGGAAGATCATGACTATCACCACGAACCTGATCGCCAGCCCGGCAGCCACGGTCTGACCCCAGATGCTGGTGAAGACGGAGGGGAACTGGCTGAGGATGGCCACGAAGATGATCAGGGACATGCCGTTGCCGACTCCGCGCTGGGTGATCAGCTCACCGAGCCACATGACCATCGCCGTGCCTGCGGTCATGGTGAGCACGATGAGGATGACCCGTCCCGGCGTGTAGTTGGGGATGAGGTCGATGCCACCGGTGAACTGACCGGAGTGGAAGAGGAAAGTGAAGCCGGTGGACTGGATGAGGGCCAGGACGACCGTCATGTATCGGGTCCACTGCGTGATCACCTTGCGGCCGGACTCACCCTCATCCTGAAGAGCCTGGAGTCGAGGGATGACCACCGTGAGCAACTGCATGATGATCGATGCGGTGATGTAGGGGATGATCCCCAATGCGAAGACCGAGAACTGCTCCAGCGCCCCTCCGCTGAATAGGTTGATCAGACCGTAGATGCCACCCGCTGATTGCTGGCTCTGCCACAGCGCCACGGCGTCGAGGTCGATGCCAGGCACCGGGATCGAGGCACCGAGACGGTAGACCGCGAACATCGCCAGGGTGAAGAGGATCTTCGCCCGGAGGTCCGGGATCTTGAACATGTTGCGGTAGATGGAGAGCATGGAGTCCTAGTGGTCAGGGCGAGACGGCCATTGTCCTGGAAAGGCCGCTCTACGCAGAGTCAATAGCCGTCTGGATCAGATCACCTCGACGGTTCCGCCTGCCTTTTCGATCTTGTCCTTGGCCGAAGCACTGAAGGCGTGGGCCTTGACCGTGAGGGCCTTGCCCAGGTCGCCCTCGGCGAGCACCTTGACCTGGCCCTTGTGCCTGATCAGACCCGCTTCGCGCAACGACGCCGGTGTCACCTCACTGCCTGCCTCGAATTGATCCAACGCCGAGACGTTCACGATGGCGAACTCCTCCTTGTTGGGGTTGGTGAATCCACGCAGCTTCGGTATGCGTCGGGCGATCGGCATCTGCCCGCCCTCGAACCCGGGACGGAGGCTGTTACGGGCCTTCAGGCCCTTCGTGCCACGACCGGCCGTCTTGCCACGGCGCCCGCCCTCGCCCCGGCCCACCCGAATCTTCTTCTTCTTCGAACCGGGTGCCGGCGACAGGTTGTGCAGTTTCAGTTGGTCTTTGCTTTCCGACATTTGGATCACTCCTCCACTTCCACGAGATGGCTGACCTTGGCCAGCATGCCTCGCAGGCTGGGAGAATCGACTTGCTCGACCGTCTGGTCGATCTTGCGCAACCCCAACCCTTCGACGGTTGCCCGCGTCTTGGGCTTCTCGCCGATGACGCTCCGACGCAGGGTCACCTTCACGGTCTTGTCTTTGGTCTTGGCCATGATCTACCTACTTGCCGTCACTCGGAGCTGCCCGCAACGACTCGGTGGTGTTGTAGGCGGCGAGGAGACCCGGTGGGGTGATGTCCTCGGCCTTCTTCCCACGCAGTCTGGCGACTTCGTCGGGACGACGCTGGCCCAAGAGCCCGTTCATCGTGGCCTTGGCGACATTCAGGTGAGTCGGCGACCCGAGAGACTTGGCCAGGGCGTCCCTGATGCCTGCTGCCTCCAGGATTTGGCGAACCGCCCCACCGGCGATCACGCCGGTACCGGGGGCCGCGGGCTTGATGAGCACGCTGGCGGCGTCGTGACGTCCGGTTATCTGATGGACGATCGTCTGACCGGCCATGGGGACGACCTTCATCGAGCGTCTCGCCTGCTCCATCCCCTTCTGGATCGCAGCCGGCACTTCCTTCGCCTTCCCATACCCGACGCCGACTTTGCCATTGCCGTCACCCACCACGACCAGAGCGGTGAAGCTGAAGCGACGGCCACCCTTGACCACCTTGGCCACCCGGTTGATCTGGATGACGCGTTCGTCGTATTGGCTCTGCTCCGAGCCGGGGCGATTCTGTCTTGCCATGCCTAAAACTCCAGTCCTGCCTCACGAGCGGCATCGGCCAGAGCCTTCAACCTTCCGTGGTACTTGTACCCGCTGCGATCGAACACGACCGTGGTGACGCCTGCCTCCTTGGCGCGGTCTGCCACCAGAGACCCGACTTTGGCAGCCGTCTCGAGATTGAGACGCTCGGTGCGCAGATCTGCCTCCTGGGAGGATGCGGCTGCCAGCGTCGTGCCGTCGAGGTCATCGATGACCTGGGCGTAGATGTATCTGTTGCTTCGGTAGACCGCGAGCCGGGGGCGCTCCGCAGTTCCGCGAAGATTCTTGCGACCCCTGGCATGACGGCGATGCCGAGCGGCTGTGCGCGAGCTCTTCATCACTTACCTGCCTTCCCGGCCTTCCGCCTCACGTACTCGCCGACGTAGCGAATGCCCTTGCCCTTGTAGGGCTCGGGGGGACGGACTTTGCGAATGTTGGCGGCCACCTGGCCGACCTGCTCCTTGTCGATCCCGGAGACGATGATCTTGGTCTGCTCCGGCACCTCGAATGTGATGCCGTCGGGCGCCTGGACCTCGACCGGGTGGCTGAAGCCGACCAGCAGCTCGATGTTGCTCCCCTTCAGCGAGGCGCGATAGCCCACACCGTGGATCTCGAGCTCCTTGCTGAAGCCGTTGGAGACGCCCACGACCATGTTGTTGAGCAGTGCCCGACTCAGCCCGTGCAGAGCACGTGACTCGCGAGCATCGTCGGGGCGGGTCACGGTGACGACGCCGTCATCGAGGTCGAAGCCGATTCGCTCGTTGAAGGAGCGCTCCAGCTCACCCTTCGATCCCTTCACCGTCACGACGCTCCCGTCGATCTCGACGGCGACTCCATCGGGCAGGTCCACGGGCTTGTTCCCGATGCGGCTCATCACCAGACCTCGCAGACGATCTCGCCGCCGAGACGACGCTTGCGAGCCTCGCGATCGGGCATGAGCCCCTGGCTGGTGGAGACCACGGCCACGCCGAGGCCACCCTGGACCCGGGGCAACTCCTGGGCACCGCGATAGACACGGTGACCGGGACGGCTGACACGCTTGAGTCCTTCGATCACCGGGCGACGACGCTCGGCGTAACGAAGCACGAGCTCGAGCTCGTTGTGATGTCCATTCGCCGACACCTCGTAGCGGTCGATGAAGCCCTCGTCGACGAGGATCTGGGCGATGTTCGCCTTGAGCTTCGACGACGGCATCGACACCCGCTCGTGACCTACCGCGACGGCATTGCGGATACGGGTGAGCATGTCCGCGATGGGGTCAGTGGTAATTGTCACCATGAAGCCTTTCTCACACCGGGGAGCTCACCGCGGCTGGCCAGCTCTCGGACGCAGATACGGCACATCCCGAAGTCGCGGATGTAGGCGCGGGGACGACCACAGCGTTTGCAGCGGTTGTACTCGCGCACCTTGAACTTCGACTTCCTGTTGGCCTTTGCGATCATTGATTTCTTTGCCATGAATCCTCCTAGACGTTCGCTTCGACCTTGCGGAACGGGAACCCGAACGCATCGAGGAGGGCCTTGCCGGCCTCGTCGTTGTCGGCGGTGGTCACGATCGTGATGTTCATCCCACGGGTCTCGGTAACCGAGTCGAAGTCGATCTCGGGAAAGATCAGCTGCTCGGAGGCACCCACGCTGTAGTTGCCGCGCCCGTCGAACGCCCTGGGGTTGAGGCCCCGGAAGTCACGTACGCGCGGGATGGCAACCGAGAGCAGACGGTCGAAGAATTCCCACATGCGGGCGCCGCGAAGCGTCACGGAGACACCGATCGGCACACCCTCACGGAGTTTGAAGTTGGCGATCGACTTGCGGGCCTTGTTGACCCTGGGCTTCTGACCCGCGATGAGACCGAGCTCGTCGAGAGCCTCGTCGATCACCTTCTTGTTCTGACTCGCCTCGGCGAGCCCCATGTTGAGGACGATCTTGGAGAGGGTCGGGATCTGCATGGGGTTCTCCAGACCGAGCTGGTCCTGCAGACGCTCCTTGATCTCCTCGTTGTACTTGACCTTGAGACGGGGTTGGGCGCTCACAGGTCACCTCCACACTTCACACACGTGCGGTGCTTCTTGCCCTTGTCATCGAATCGAGCCCCGATCCGGGTCGGTCCGCACTTGTCACACACGATCATCACGTTCGACGAGTCGATCGGCATGTCCTTGTCGATGATGCCGCCCTGCATGGTCTGGCCGGTGGGCTTGGTGTGTCGCTTGGCGGTATTCACCCCTTCGACCTGGACCTTGCCCTTCTCGGGCAGCACCCGCGTGACCTTGGACTCCTTGCCGGTGTCTTTGCCGGCAATGACCATCACGGTGTCGCCTTTCTTCAATTTCATGGTGAAACCTCCTGGGAAGCCATCAGACGGGCGCGTTGAGGTCGCCAGGAGCCACTCTGGGAAAGTCGGTCGGCCATGTCAGAGCACCTCCGGCGCGAGGGAGACGATTCTCATGAAGCGCTCATCGCGGAGCTCACGGGCCACAGGGCCGAAGATGCGGGTGCCACGCGGCTGTCGGTTGGTGTCGATGATCACACATGCGTTGTCGTCGAAGCGGATGTAGCTCCCGTCCGGGCGACGCGACTCCTTCTTGGTGCGGACCACGACGGCCCTGACCACCTCGCCCTTCTTCACCGAGCCACCGGGGGTGGCTTCCTTGACGGTGCCGACGATCACGTCACCCACCCCGGCATAGCGGCGGGACGAGCCACCGAGCACGCGGATGCAGAGCACCTCGCGAGCGCCGGTGTTGTCCGCCACCTTGAGTCGGGACTCCTGTTGGATCATCGAGCACGCTCCACGACTTCGACGACACGCCAGCGCTTCTGCTTGGAGAGCGGGCGGGTCTCCATGATCCGGACCGTGTCACCGACATGGGCGTCGTTGGCCTCGTCATGGGCGTGGAACTTGGCCGAGGTGCGAACCACCTTGTCGTATCGGGGATGCGCCGACGAGCTGGCGACCTCCACGGTCACCGTCTTGTCGCGGGCGTCCGAGACGACCACGCCGACCCGTACCTTGCGGCTGTTCCTCGTTGTTTCCTCAGCCATCAGGCACTCTCCGTCGGTTGTAGCTCTCGCTCACGGAGCACCGTGAGGATCTGGGCGATCTCTTTCTTGACCATCTTGAGACGAGCGGTGTTGTCGAGCTGGTTCGTGGCTACCTGGAAGCGCAGGTTGAACCGCTCCTCCTTCGCCTCCACCAGAGCCTCGGTCAGTTCCTCGGTCGTGAGCTCTCGGAGATCTGCGACGCTCATGCGTCCTCCCTGCTCACGAGGCGGGTCTTGATCGGCAGTTTGTGACCTGCTTTGCGCATGGCCTCGCGGGCGAGCTCTTCGGGGACCCCGGCGAGCTCGAACATGACACGTCCCGGCTTCACCACGGACACCCAAAATTCCGGATTTCCCTTGCCAGACCCCATTCGGGTCTCCGCCGGCTTCTGCGTCACCGGTTTGTCGGGGAAGATGGTGATCCACACCTTCCCACCACGCTTGACGGCACGGGTGATGGCGACACGGGCAGACTCGATCTGCCGGGCTGTGATCCAACCCGCCTCGAGCGCTTGCAGCCCATACTCTCCGAAGTTCACAGTGGTGCCGCCCTTGGCGACGCCGGACATGCGCCCCCGATGCACCTTGCGGTGCTTCGTTCTCTTGGGCATCAACATGACCGGTTACTCCTCTTCCTCTGTCGCGGCCGCGGATGTCGCATCGTCGGCGTCGGCCGGGGACGCGTCGTCTGCTCGCGCAGTCGTTTCGCTGTCTTCATTTCCATCGTTCTCTTCGGACTCGACGGCAACTCCTGCCGTGGTCTCCTCGGAGACGGTCTCCTCGGCAGCCACATCGGCGGCCTCGGAGGTCGCGTCGGCCGTCGCCGCGTCGGCTGCACTCGTGTCAGCGGCTGCAGCCGCATCCGCGGGTGCCGGCGTGGCGTCGGGTGCAGCGGCGCCCTCAGGTGCCGCCACGTCCTCCTGGGCGCTCTCGTACTGGACCTGGGCTTCTGCCGCGGTGGGGCGACGCCCACCACCGGCCTCGATCAGCTTGCGACCGCCACCTTCCTCCTTGCCCGACTCGACGACAGGGCGCTTGCCTCCGCCGGCTTCGATGAGTCGAGGCTTCTTGCTCTCCCCCGCTGCCTCTTCGGCACGGGACTTGAGGCTCTTCTGGGTGCGACGCGCCGGGCCGCCAGTGGCCAGATCCGCCTCGGCGGCAATGCGCTCGCCGGAGACCGCCCCGCTCTGCATGACCTCGCCGCGATATACCCACACCTTGACGCCGATTGCACCGACCGTGGTGCGAGCCGTCGCAGTCCCGAAATCGATGTCGGCGCGCAGAGTGTGCAACGGGACCCGGCCCTCCCGGTACCACTCCCGGCGTCCCATGTCGGCGCCACCGAGACGGCCCTTGCATTCGACTCGCACGCCCTCGGCGCCGGCTTTGAGGGCCGAGGCGACGGCGCGCTTCATGGCGCGACGGAAGGCGATCCGGTTCTCCAACTGGTCGGCGATGCCACGGGCGAGGAGTGCGGCATCGAGGTCGGGGTCCTTGACCTCGTTGATGTTGAGCTTGACCCGACCGCCGGTCATCTTCTCGAGACCGTCACGGAGACGCTCGGCCTCCGAGCCTTTGCGCCCGATGACGACGCCGGGCCGAGCCGTGTGTATGTCGACTATCAGACGATCACGGGTGCGCTCGATATCGATGCGCGAGACGGCACCGCGGACCAATTCGTCCCGGAGCCACTCGCGGATCTGCCAGTCCTCGTTCACGAACTCGACATAGTCCTTCGTGGAGAACCACTTCGACTTCCAGTCAGTCGCAACGCCCAAACGGAATGAGTAGGGGTGTGTCTTCTGACCCATCAGCTCACCTCCTCAGTCATGCCGACAGCGCTCGTCTCCGAGAGCACGATCGTGATATGGCTCGTTCGCTTGTCGATTCGGGTGGCACGACCCCGTGCCCTTGGCTTGAAGCGACGCAATGTGGGCCCTTCGTCGGCATAGGCCTCGACGATGAACAGCTCGTCAGCGTCCAGAGCGTGGTTGTGCTCCGCATTGGCCACGGCCGACTTCAAGGTCTTGGCGATAGGCGCCGCCGCGGCGCGGTTCGTGAGTCTCAGCACATGCTCGGCCTCTTCGACCGGGAGCCCCCGCACCAGGTCGAGCACACGACGCACCTTGTAGGGCGACTGACGGATGTAGCGGGTGTGCGCTTTGACTCTCATCGCTTCACCGCCGCCTTCTCTGCGTGACCCCGGAACGTCCGGGTGGGGGCGAACTCGCCCAGCTTGTGGCCGACCATCGACTCTGTGATGTAGACGGGCACGTGCTTGCGGCCGTCGTGAACCGCGATCGTGTGCCCGATGAACTCGGGGATGATCGTGGAACGACGCGACCACGTGCGGATCACGCGCTTCTGGTTGCCTCTATTGAGCTCGTCGACCTTGTTGGCGAGGTGGTCATCGACGAACGGGCCTTTCTTGAGTGAGCGCGACATCAGCGCCTGCCTTTCTTGGTGCGTCGGCGCACGATGTACTTGTTGGACGGCTTCTTCTTGGAACGGGTGCGTGCCTC
>JBAPYG010000424.1:0-3230 GCA_049284615.1 Acidimicrobiia bacterium | reverse complement strand
CATCGAGACCGGTCATGGCCAGCATGACCTGGTGGATCTGGGGAGATCGCGAATGTTCCACCGGGTCTCCGAGGACGGCGAGGCGGTAAGCGGTCACCACATAATTGTGGCATCGGTGTCAGGGCAGGACGCCGTCCTCGCGCGCCTGGGCCACGTTGGCGTTGTGCTCCTCGATGGTCTCGGCGAAGGCGTGGTGGCCTTCGATGTCCGAGAGGACGTAGAAGAAGTAGGGAGTGTCGGCCGGAGCCGCGGCCGCCTCGAGTGCGGCGCGCCCCGGTGTGGCAATCGGCGTGGGAGGCAGGCCGGCGACTATGTACGTGTTGTAGGGCGAGTCGACTTCGCGGTCGAAGTCGGCGATGTCTCTGGTGCCAAGCGCGTACAGGACCGTTGCGTCGATATCGAGCTTCATCCCCTCGGCGAGACGGTTGTGGATGACACTGGAGACGGTCGGGCGCTCCTCGTCGAGCAGCACTTCGGTCTCGACCAGGGAGGCGAGGACGATTCCCTCGTATGGCGTGTAACCCAGGTCCTCCCAATCGGACCAATCGATCGAGTTGACCCGTTGCTCCATGGTCGACGCGAGACGCTGCAGGATGTCTTCGGGGGCCGCCGACCGGCTGAATTCGTAGGTGTCGGGGAAGAGGAGACCTTCCCAATCGGCCAGCTCGGGCTCTTCGGGCATCTCCCGAAGCGAGGTGCTGACACTCCCATCGAGGAGTGCCGCCTCGAAGGTCTCGTAGTCGTGGGGAGTCTTCTCTGCGAGCGATGTCAGGATCTCCCGCACCCGCAGGCCCTCGATCACCGTGATCCGATAGACCGATGCCGACGGGCCGGAGACGAGCTCGGCGACGACATCTGCGGGGTCCATGAGCGTCACCATCTCGTAGCTGCCCGCTTGGAGTCGCTGGGCAGCGTCGACGTTGCGCACTGCGACTTCGAACTCGAGGGCCGACCTGACGACCCCCTGTGCCGCGAGGATCGCACCGATGTCCTGTCCCGTGGAGCCGGGCGGTATCTCGATCGTCACCTCGATGCCTGGCTCGACATCGACAGGGGCTCCAGACACGTCGCCAGGGCCGAGGGCGTCACCGACGGTCCGTCCCAGATAGGACGCGCCGCCTACGACGATGACACCGGCGAGGACTATGGCGGCACCGATGAGTGCGACTTTGAGGATTCTCGACCAGCCGGGCTGATCGGGTACGGGTTCGAAGGTCATTTTGTTCCAGGTGGTTCGACGCCATCGCCGGCCGTGTAGTTCCCGGACTCCGGTCGGGTGTCGAGGTATGTCTGCAGGATGATGGCTGCTGCGACCTTGTCTATCGTTTCTTTTCGGTCCCGTCTTCTCATGCCCGATTCGAGGAGGGCACTCTCGGCCATCCTCGAGGTGAAGCGCTCATCGATGAACACCACATCGACACCGAGGATCTGAGCTACCTCGGAACCCACCTCGCGTGCGGCGGCAGCAGAGGCGCCTTCATCGCCGCCGAGCCCGGTGGGTAGGCCGAGAACGACCCGATCGATGCCGTATTCCTCGTCGATGCGTTTCAGTGCTGTCTCGAGGTCGCCGCGGGCAACCACCTCGAGGGGGCGTGCCGTGAGGGCCAGCCCATCCGAGATCGCCAACCCGACTCGCTTGGTGCCGTAGTCGATGCCGAGGATCCGTGTCACAGGTCGGCGAGGGCCCGCCCCGCCTGGTCGCGGACCGTGTCGAGGGCCTTCTGGAGAGCCGAACCTTCCGGGCCTCCCGCCTGTGCCAGCTCCGGGTCCCGTGAGCCTCCACCCCCCAGCTCGGCGGCCGCCTCGACCAGGAGATCTCCGGCGCCGAGGCCTCGTTCGACGAGGTCGCGCGTCAGGACGCCCACCAGTGCGCCTTTGCCGTTGCTGGCGGAGCCGACGATCACGAGGGAAGGCCCTTGAATCCTGTCGCGAACCCCCAATGCGATCTGGCGCAACTCGTTGCCGTCGACGTCTCCGGCATCGGCCACCACGAGCGATACCTCCCCGACCATCTCCGGGTGTGCCGCGAGCTCCTCGGCCACCGAGCCACGTCGCTGGCTGGCTATGGACTCGAGTCGGGTCTCGAGGCCACTGACCCTTTCGAGCAGCTGCTCGATGCGCTCCGGCACTAGATCGGCTGGTGCCCGGAGCAGTTCGCTCGTTTTTCCCAGGGTGCGTCTCAGTGTCACCAGATGGTCATAGGCCGCCATCCCGGTGAGGGCCTCGACACGACGGAGGTTCGAGCCCACCGAAGACTCCGTGAGGATCAGGAGAGGTCCAACCTGGCCCGAGGTCGAGGTGTGGGTGCCCCCACAGAACTCAGTCGAGTAGTCGCCAACCTTGACCACTCTGACCACTTCGCCGTACTTGTCCCCGAAGAACGCCAAGGCACCCATCTCCTGAGCCTCTTCCTTGCTGGTGACGGTCGTCGACACCGAGGCGTTGGCAACCAGTCTCTTGTTGATCTCGGCTTCGATGTCGCCGAGCTCCCGTGGTGCGACGGACGAGAAGTGGGAGAAGTCGAATCTGATGCGGCCATCGTCGACCAGTGAGCCGGCCTGGTTGGCGTGCTCACCCAACACGTCACGGAGTGCGTAATGGAGGACGTGAGTGCCCGTGTGGCTCTTCCGAATGCCCTCCCGCCGGGGACTGTCGATAGCCGAGCGCACGGCCTGACCGGTGCGCAATGTCCCCCTCGTCACCTTGGCCTTGTGCCCGTGAAGACCCTGTATCACGTGCTGGGTGTCGGCCACGACCGCGGTGCCGCTGTCGGTATTGATCACGCCGCTGTCGCCGACCTGGCCCCCCGACTCCGCATAGAACGGGGTCTTGTCCAGGAAGATCTCCACGACCTGGCCTTCGCCGGCCTCGGACACCGTCTCGCCGTCGACAACCATGGAGAGCAGGATCCCGTCCGAGTGCTCGAAGTCATAGCCGACGAAATCGGTGAGGCCGTTGGCGTCGAGAACTTCGCGATAGACCTCAGCGGCCTCGGCGGCCTCCCCGCCCTTCCAGGCAGCCCGCGCCCGGCTTCTCTGCGCAGCCATCTCCGAGTCGAATCCCTCCACATCGACGTCGACCCCACGCTCGGCGGCGATCTCCCGGGTCAGGTCGATGGGGAAACCGAACGTATCGTGGAGTTTGAACGCCGTCGACCCCTTGAGCCTGCTCGGGTCTTCGGTCAGCTCGGCATCGAGCAGTTGACTGCCAGACTCGAGTGTCCTCCTGAA
>JBAPYG010000423.1:0-6558 GCA_049284615.1 Acidimicrobiia bacterium | reverse complement strand
GGCGAGCACCTCGCGGGTGGTGATACCGGGCTTGCCCTGAGCTGCCGCCTGAGTCCGCTGCAACGTGAGCACGGAGCGCATCTGGGTGAACATGTCGCCGGGGACGTTCGTCTCCACGTCGACGCTGAGACTGGGGCGCAGTCCCCTGTCGAGGAACTTCTGGATCGGCGGCATGCCGTGACCCATCATCATCTCGACGGGCGACGCCAGCGAGACCGTCCCCCCGGTGTCCACGATCATCTGAATCTCGGTGTCGTTGAGGGTGGTGCAGTGGATGTAGGTGGTGTCCGGCCCGAGCAGCCCGGCCTCCCCCATCTCCTGGACCTTGGAGTCGAGCCCATAGCTGCCCACGCCGACATGGGTGGAGATGCGCGCCCCCGTCTCACGGGCCAGCTTCCAGTGATCGCGTGACACCTCGAAGTCGGTGAACTCTGGGCCTGGCGCGGCCAGGGCGAGGGTCAGCATCTGATCCCTGGTCGAGAAGTGCTCGGTGGCGGCGCGGACGAACCAGCTCGGCTGCCGCTCCTCCCACTTGCCCCACCAGGGGAACCCGTATGCGAAGACTCCCCTCATACCAGAGTCTTCGAGTGCCTCGACAACGGCATCGGTGTGCGCCGGCGACCCCTGGATGTGGGACCAGTCGAGCAATGTGGTGATACCCGCATCGATCGCTCCCAGGGCGGACACGAGATTTCCGACGTAGGCGTCTTCGGGACGGAAGGCCGGTGCCAGCTTGTGCAACACGAAGGAGATGTAGCTGGTGCGTCCTTCCAGGGGCACGTCGGCGCCGATGTTGCGCAGCACTCCCTCCCATATGTGTCGATGGGTGTCGACGAACCCGGGTATGACGATCTTCCCGCCGGCATCGATGACTTCGGCGCTCTCCCCACCGTCGAGACCCGGACCGACCGAGACGATCTCATCGCCTTCGATAAGGACGTCCCCGGTGACGAAGTCACCCACCGCCGGGTCCATCGACAGGACCGTCCCGCCTTTGATCAGCTTGCGACCGGTGGGGACGACGCTGAAGTCGGTCCCCGCCGGATAGAAGTCGGGAAGACTGGCCGTCTCCTGTGCCCTGCTGCCCAGCACCAGGCGGCGGGCCCGACGGAAGTTCCGTTTGACCAGCTCCTTCAGATCTCCGACCTGGAAGAGGATGATCCCGAGGAGGACGAGGCCGCCGATGATCATCATCCCGTCGGCCGGGGCCAGGCCGAGGAAGGGCAGGACCGTGAGTATCAACGCCAGCAGCACCGCAGCCACCGTGCTCCCGACGAATGTCGCCCTCCCGCCGGCGAGGGCGGCCCCTCCCAACACCGCGGCGGCGATGCTGTTCAGAGCGTATGGGGAGCCGACCTGAGCGTTGCCGATCGGGGCGCGCGCCATCACGAAGAGAGACGCAGCAGCAGCCAGCACACTGGCGAGGAGAAGAGCCCGGACACGGACCCAGTTGGTCCTGATCCCCCCACGTTTGGCGGATCTCTCGTCGTACCCCACTGCCCTGACCTCGAGGCCCGAGCCCGAGGCGTGGAGCCAGACATCGAGTAGCCCGGCGGCGAGGACGAGGACGATGAATGCGATCGGGACCGGGCCTACCGAAGCCGTGAGGAACGAGACGAGGTCGGCGCTGATCGTCCCCTGCGCCGTCGGGCGCATCGTCAGCGAGATGCCATCGAGGATCGAGAGTGTGGCGAGCGTGGCGATTATGGAGGGGATCTTCACCCCGCGGATCAGCCCGGCGTTGACGAGCCCCAGGAGCAGCCCGGCACCGAGGATCGCCCCGACGCCGATGAAGATCTGCCCCAACGAGGCGTCACCGCCGATGATGAAGGAGGCCAGGACGACTCCGAAGCTGATCATGGCTCCGACGGAGAGATCGAGATAGCTGACCAGGATGGCGTGGGTCTGGGCTATCGCCGCCAGCGCCAGGGGGAGGGCCAGGAGCAGGATGTTGGTGATGTTGGTGGCATTGAGGAAGCCCTCGAACCGTGTCGTCGTGTACCAGAGCAGACCGACGATCAGGACGATTTGGAGCGCCACGGGCATCCACAGCCGGAACTTGACGACTTTGCGCCATTTCTCCTTGTCCCTGGCGTTGCGAATTACCTTGCGCCCGAACTGACGTGAACGCTCCGACCATCCGCCCGCGGTGTACTCGCTGCTCATGTGGCCCCACCGGGCGTCTTGGATGTCGGCATCGCCACGCCGAGGGGTGATCGGGCCGCCTTCGACATGCCTGGCCCGCGGACGATCGCCTCGACGATCCGGACTTCGTCGAGCTCGTCTCCGGGTATCTCCTCGACGATGGTCCCACGGGACATGACGAGGACCCTGTCACAGAACCCGGCGAGCTCGATGGGGTCGCTGGACTTGACCATGATCGCCGCCCCGGTCTCACAGCGGGCACGGAGTGCCTGGTAGATGTCGAATCGGGATCCGACGTCGACCCCCTGAGTCGGCTCGTACGCCAGGATCACCGAAGGTTCCCGCAAGAACGCCCTGGCCACCGACACCTTCTGTTGGTTGCCTCCCGAGAGGAACTCCACGGGTTGCTCCAGTGACGGTGTTCGAATCATGAGTTGGTCGATGAGGTCGGCGACGGCCCGGCGCTCGGCTCGTCTCTTGAGCAGCCCCGCCACCGAGAAGCGGCGAAGGGACTGCACCGTGGCGTTGACCCTCACACCCAGCACGCCCATCAAGGCCTCGACCTTGCGATTGCCGGGGAGCAGCATGATCCCGGCCGCAACCGCCTCGTGTGTCGAGACGAGATTGAGGGACTTGCCGGCACACTCGACCCGGCCCGCCCTGGGTGGGG
The DNA here is from genome assembly GCA_049284615.1 of Acidimicrobiia bacterium. Lineage (GTDB taxonomy): Bacteria > Actinomycetota > Acidimicrobiia > Spongiisociales > ZC4RG35 > JANQRA01. The sequence continues at coordinate 3,743 of JBAPYG010000423.1, read as the reverse complement.
TCCGTCCGGCGAGAGTGTCGAAGAGCTCGAGCTGACCGTTGCCCTCGGCCCCGGCGATGCCAACGATCTCGCCACTCTCCAGCTTGAAGCTCACCGGCCCGAATGACTGGCCTTGGAGACCGTCGACGACCATCACCGTGGCGTCCTCGCCCTCGTGGTGCTTCGGCTCGGGGAAGGCGGCTTCGAACGATCGGCCGACTATGCGCTCGACGAGCTCCTGCTCACTGGTGCTCCGGGCATCGAACGTGCCCCGGTTCTCCCCGTCGCGGAGGACGGTGACCCGATCGGCGACCTCGAGGACCTCGGGAAGCCGATGACTGACGTAGACGACGCCCACGCCACGCTGCTTGCAGGCGACGATGGTTCGATGCAGGGCCTCGACCTCGTCGGGACCGAGTGCCGTCGTCGGCTCGTCCAAGAGCAGCACCTTGGGATCGGTCACCAGGGCCTTGGCGACCTCGAAGAGCTGGCGATCGGCCATGGTCAGGAAACCGGCCGGGACGTCGGGGAACAGCTCGATATCGAGATCGAAGTCGGCCAGCAGCCGTCGCGCCCACTTCTTGCGTCGCCAATAGGGAGGCCGCTGGTCGGGTGGCGCCGAGAAGTAGAAGTTGTTCTTGACCGGCTCCATCCCGACCGAGGAGCCGTCCTGATATGCCATGGCCAGACCCAGTTTCCGGGCCCGTGCGGGTGAATCGGTGCGGAGGGGTTTGCCCCCGATCTGGACCATGCCCAGATCGGGGTCGACAAACCCGGACGCGATCCCGAGGAGAGTCGACTTGCCCGAGCCGTTCTCGCCGACGAGAGCGTGGATCTCGCCGGCGCGGCAATCGAAGCTGACGTCGGTCAGAGCCCGAACCGCCCCGAACTGACGGGACACGCCCGTCAGCTCGAGGACGAGCTCGTGGGTACCCGACGTCGCCGTGGGCATGCCCGCCGCGTCGGCGGCAGACGTCGCCTCACCTCGATGATCGCCAGATGTCATCCGCCGCCGAACATCTCCACCAGCACGGCGTCGGGAACCAACGAAGTGCCGGAGACGACCGGGTTGACCCGGTCGGGGTTGCAGTCCGCGTCGGTCACCTGCCGCATGACGTGAGGCACGACCACCTCAGCCGGGATCTCGGCCCCGGCCATCGACATCATCGCCGCGGTGACTCCGACCCTCGACTGGAAGTTGCCACCTGCCGAGTACCAGATGTTGTATGTGGGCTCGGCGCGGTCGACCCAGTCACAGAACAGCGTCTGCTCGTCGGTGCGCAGGGCCACGGTCAGGTTCTCCACGGGGATCCCCAGCTCGTCATACGCCTGGAGGGCCGTGTAGAGCCCGTCCGAGTACTCATAGGTCCAACCGGCGATCTCGGGATTCGTCGTCAGCAGGCCACGAACCGTGTCGAGTGCGATGCTGTTGACCCACAAGGTGTCGCCAGTGGTCGAGTTCTCGTCGGCCGGGGGGTTGACCAGTTGCGATCCGCCCTCGGCCAGCGACTCGACGGCACATCGTTGCCATCCGAGCGAGAGGGCGTTACCCGGAGTTCCTCCGAGCATGCCGACCTCGCCGCCGTTCACGTTGTCGTTGAGGACCCCGGCGAAGCTGGTGCCCAGCTCGCAGAGATCTTCGCCGACGACGGACAGATAGTCCTCACCGGGGGTGAGGGCCCCGTCCTGTCCTGGGAGACCAACCCATCCCGCGGAGAACGAGATGTATGGGATACCCGCCTCGTGTGCCTCGAGAAGCACCGGGCTCAGGTAGGTGCCCCAGTCCGGGTAGCCGACGATGAAGTCGACCGGGTACTGGATCAGGAACTGGATGTCGTTGACTGCCGGGTCGCCCTCGAAGTTCGCCTCCGTGGAGACGATCGTGCCGATCTCCGGATAGGTGAGGGCCTGGAGGATCGCCTCCATGTGGCTGACACCACGCCAGACGTTGACCTCGTCGCCACCGCCGTCGGCATAGCCCATCACCACGTCGCCACCGCTGCCAGTGTCACATACCTGGTTCGACCAGCACTCCATCGCTTTGTCGATGGTGGCTTGGTCCAGCTCCTGGTCGGCGCGTGCGATCGAGGCAAGGATGATGTCCCAGCTCGCGGCATCGGACGGCTCGACCGGGCCGAGCGCCTTCGTCACGAGGGCATCGTCCGCCGCCGAGGGGTCTTCCCCGTAGTCGGCGAGCGGATTGTCGGTGCCGCCGCCTTCGGTCGTCGTGGACTCCGCCATCGCCTCCGAGGTAGTGGTTTCTGCCATGGCCTCGCTGGTGGTGGGCTCGTCGGTTGCCGCCGTGGTCGTGGTCCCCTCGGAATCACCGCCACTGCTACATGCTGCGACGAGCATCGCCAACACGGCGATGAGCCCGATGATCTTCGTTCTCTTCATTTCCTCCTCCTGCTGGGCCACTCGGCCCTTGGTTCCATTGGTGTCATATCGATGTCGTTGAGGGTTGTGGTCTCCTTTCTCAACCCGTCATTCGATTGAGCTCGTTGGTTCTCGTTCCTTCGTGCGACCCGGTCTTCTGCGCTCGCGGAGCACACGCTCCACGCCTTTGATGATCCGATCGCCCGAAACCAGCATCCCACCCACGATGACCAGGCCGAACACCACGTATTGCAGGGCGGTGGGCAGACCGAGCGCCCTCATCATCTGATTGAGCCCGGTGAGGAAGAGGGCGGCGGCGAACGTGGAGAGTGGGCTGGCCAGACCGCCGGTGAGCGATGCGCCACCGATCACGACAGCCGCGATCGGGCCGAGGAGGTAGGCGCCGGCGATGTTGACCCCGGGATTGCGAAGGAGCCCGGCCAGTGCGACGCCGGCGATGGCGTAGAGGATGGCGGCGGCGACATAGACCAATATCTGGTTCAAGGTCACCCTGACCCCCACCACGTTGGAGGCCACAGGGTTGGCTCCGACGACCTGAAAGCGTCGACCCACCGATGTGTAGCGCAGGGCGAGGATGATCAGGAGCGTCACGACGACGCCGATCCAGAATATCGGGCTGATTCCGAGGATCCGGGTGGACGTCCACTCGGCCATCGCCGGGGGCACCGCGCTCTGCACGGGGAAGGTGCGCACGTATCGGCTGACGACACCCATCACCACCTGACCGACGGCCAGGGTGACGATCAGCGCATTGAGCTTGATGCCGCCGATGAGGATCCCGTTCACCAACCCGATGAGCGCAGCCACCCCCAACGCGGTGGCGATCGCGATCGGGATGCGCGAGTCGGTCTGTTGACTGACACCCACCATGATCAGCGCAGAGATGGTGATCGTGCCGGGAACGCTCAGGTCGATGCCGCCGGTCATGATCACCAGCATTTGACCGAGGGCGACGATGCCGAGCAGGGCCCCGAACGGGGCGATGGCCGAGAGCGCCGGCCCGCTGAGGGTGGCCGGGACCCAGATCGCGGCGACCAGGACGAGGAGCAGCAAGGCGAGGTACACAGGCATGTATCGCGACCCGACGACGAATCGGGTCAGGGTCGGCGACGGGGTGCGCGTGGTGGTCATGCCGGATCACCCACGCCCGAGAGGAGCCCGGCGGCTCCGGCGACACGACGCTGAGCCGACTGCGCCAGATCACGCACCCGGGACACGTCGGCGATCAGGTCGCCATCGCGTACGACCACTTCCCCGCCGACCAACACCCAGCCGATGTTGGAGGTGTCCATGCCCCAAACCACCGCGCCGATGGGATCGTTGAGCGGGGCGATGTTGGGGCGATCGGCTCTGAGCACCACCACGTC
>JBAPYG010000422.1:0-3655 GCA_049284615.1 Acidimicrobiia bacterium | reverse complement strand
GAACTGAGCCGTGCGCTCCGGCTTATAGGGACCCTGGACCTCGACGACTACTACCTATATCACGCCACAGTGGCCGATCTGCTGGAGAGGCTCGAGCTTCCCGACGAAGCTGCGCAGGCATACGCCCGGGCACTGGAACTCACCATCAACGAAGCGGAACGCTCCCACCTCGAGCGACGCATGCGAGCCGTCCTGGCCGACTCCTCGGGGGGCCATGCCACGTCGTAACCGGGTCGACCCATTTGGCGATCTGCATGCTGTGTCCGCCCGTGGCACTTTCACCGGCAACCGGGGCTGCCTCGTCGACGAGACCGGAGAGGTCGTGCGACATCACCGCGGGCGGCTCTGGATCACATGTGTGACCTCATACCGAGACTGGAGGTCACCCCTGGCCGACCCGGGGCACTGGACACCTCTCTTCTTCCTCGACGATGCCGTGGCGCTCGCGGCAGGCCATCGACCTTGCGGGCTGTGCCGGCGTGATGACTACCTCTCCTATCAGAAGGCGGTGACCGCGGGCACCGGGTCGTCCCGACCGGTACCGGCCGACGAGCAGAACCGAATGCTGGCGGTGGAGCGACTGAGCCCCGGACGTGGAATCGATCGATCGGATGACAGGATCCTCTGGTCGGCCGACATCTCGGCCCTGCCCAACGGGACCGTGATAATCGACGATGGGATCCCACACTTGGTGCTCGGACGCACCCTTCGGCCATTCGCGTTCGATGGCTGGCAGCGACCTGTGCCACGACCGACCACGGGGGCCGCGATCGTGCTGACTCCCCCGACCTCGGTGCTGGCGCTCGACCAGGGGTTCGTGCCCGATCTTCACGAATCGACTGCGAGAATCGACTGACAGAATCTCGAGGGATCCGGACACACACATGGGGATGAATACCGACAGCGAACGACGCACGCGGTTCGAGACGATCGCCGACGAGGTTTTCGAGCCCCTACAGCGATATCTGCGGCGGCGCATCGAACGCGACCATGCCGAAGACGTCCTCGCCGATGTGATGCTGACGGTCTGGCGTCGCCTCGACGACGCACCAACCGACCGCGTTCTCCCCTGGTGCTATGGGATTGCCCGCCGAACCCTCGCCAACGAACGACGCGGCCGGCAGCGGCGACTGCGCTTGGTCGAGCGTCTCGAGGCAGAGCCTGGGGAGAAGTTAGAGCCCGACCCCGCCGAGAGGGGAGCCGATCCCGAGCTGACCGCAGCACTGGACGCTCTGTCGGTGGACGACCGTGAGATCATCCGTCTCTGGGCCTGGGAGCAACTCGAGCCCCGCGACATAGCCCCCATCCTGGGTACCACCGTCAACGCCGCCAGCCTTCGCCTCAGTCGGGCCAGGTCCAAGCTCGCGAATCATCTGACGAGACAGGATCCGCAGTCATCCGGACATGAACCGATCGAAGACACGCGGGAGCAGCTATGAGCGACGAACTGAGAGACCGCATCACCAACATCGACCCGATGCATCCCGGCGTGCCCACGCAATCGACGACGTCGGAGTCGTCCCAGGAACTACTGGAGAAGATCATGAGCACACCACTCAAAGAGAAGAGCGAGCCGGCGCCGGCTCCCAAGAAGACATGGGCGATCGGCATAGCCGCCGTCGCCGTACTCGTGCTGGCAGTGGCCGCCGGGATCGGATTGTCCGGCGGAGGCGAGGACCCGGCGGTGGCGGGGCCACCGCTCGAGCTCGACGCCGGCGGCGAGGACGTCATGGCCAGTTGCATCATGTTCTCGGCCGAGGAGCTCGAGAAGGTGGCCGAGATCGCATTCGCCGGGACCGTGACCGCCGTCGACGGGGACACCGTGACCCTCGCAGTCGATGAGTGGTACCGCGGCGGCGACAGTGCCGAGGTGGTTCTCAACGCACCGCAGGGGATGGAGGCGCTCATCGGCGGCATCCCATTCCAGGTGGGAGACGCCTATCTGATCAGTGCCCAAGGCGGCAATGTCAACTACTGCGGGTTCAGCGGACCGCTCACCCCCGACTACCAGGCGGACTTCGAAGAGGCCTTCGCCTAGCCAGGACGATGAGGGTTGGGGCGGAGACCGGCCATTCCGCGATTCGCCGCCCCAACCATCTCGTCTCGAGCGTCGCTAGCGTTCAGCCGATGCGTGTCCCACTCGGGTACGACATGGCCGGTAGCCGTCTCCGCTCTATCGGGCCTCTCCTCGTCGAATATGACATGTTGGGCAGCCGGCCGAGCATGCTCGGCGACCAGGAGCTGGGCTATGACATGCTGGGAAGCCGTCTCCGCTCGATCGGTCAGACCCGTATCGACTACGACATGGCCGGATCGCGTCCGATCAGGCTGGGGAGCTCGGACTTGAGCTATGACATGCTGGGGAATCGTCTTCGCTCTATCGGCCCCCACGAGCTCGAGTACGACATGCTGGGCAGCCGCGTTCGACGCGTGGGGCGCGTGACGATCGATTACGACCTGCTCGAATCGCGTCCGTCGGCGCTCGAGACACCCGACGAGGCAGCCCCGACCGACGAGGAGATCATCGAGGTGTATCTCGTCCTGGATCGCCTGCGGAGGGCGGCATCGGCGTCGAGCACCGGCGCGTGACCGGGTCACGAGCGCCCGATCACTCCCCTGACACCGCGCACCGCCTGTCTGATGCGTTGTTCATTCTCCACCAACGCGAAGCGGACGTGCCCATCCGCACTCGGGCCGAAACCGATCCCGGGACTCACCGCCACCTTGGCCTCCTCGAGCAAGTGGATGGCGAAGTCGAGTGACCCCATGTCTCTGAACGGCTCGGGGATCTCGGCCCACACGAACATCGTCCCTCGCGGAACCTCGATCTCCCAACCCGCCTGAGCGAGACCATCGATGAGGGCATCACGACGCCGGCGATACACATCGTTGACCTCGGCGACATAGTCGTCCCCTTCGTTCAGGGCGATGATCGACGCGATCTGAATGGGCTGAAACGTCCCGTAGTCGAGATACGACTTGAGCTTGCCCAGCGCGGCTATCGCATCGGCGTTGCCGACGACGAACCCCACCCGCCACCCGGCCATGGAATGACCCTTGGTCAAGGTGTACAGCTCCACGGCGATGTCCTCGGCGCCGGGGACCTGAAGCAGCGACGGGGGCTCGTAGCCGTCGAACGAGATGTCGGCATATGCGAAATCGTGGATCAAGAAGAGGCCCTTTTCCCGGGCGTAGACCACCAAACGCTCGAAGAACTCGAGATCGACGCACGTGGTCGTCGGATTGTGGGGGAACGAGACGACCAGGACCCGTGGCGAGGGCCACATGCTCTCCACCGTCGTGCGCAGGTGACCGAAGAACTCGTTGGGGGTGCCGCCGACCGGGACACGGTTGATCTCGGCACCCGCGATCGATCCGGCGAAGATGTGGATCGGGTAGGACGGCTCTGGAACAAGCGCCACGTCGCCCGGTTGGACCAGCACCCAGATCAAGTGGGCCAGGCCCTCCTTGGCCCCGATGGTCGTGATGACCTGAGTCTCCGGGTCCAACGTCACCCCGAAACGTCGCTGGTACCGGTCGGCCACCGCCTTGCGCAGGTTGGGGAGGCCCCGCGACGAGGAGTAACGATGATTGCGCGGGTTGAGCGCAGCTTCACGGAGCTTCTCCACGGCTGCCGGAGGCGAAGGGATGTCGG
>JBAPYG010000421.1:0-1730 GCA_049284615.1 Acidimicrobiia bacterium | reverse complement strand
GCCGTCTCCCCGCCACCGTCGGCGCGGGCCACAACCTGATACGACCCGGCCGGGGCGGTGTCGGGCGGGTCGACCTCCACCGTCACCGTCGTGCTCTCGCCACCCCCCACGGTGACCGTCGACGCCTGGGCTTCCCCGGAGGGCTTCATGTCGATGCGCCACCCCTCGGGTCCCTCGGCGGTCAGACCGAACTGGATCTCCTGTGGAGTCCCGTTGTCGAGGTCGAGGGTGTAGCTGTAGGTCGAGTCGGCAGGGCCCTGCAGGTCGGGGAAGTCGCTGCTCATCGTCACATCCCCGCCGGCGGTGGCGGCGACGTCGATGGAGAGTGGCACCTGACGGCGGGCGCCCCCACCGGCGGCGTCCACCGAGATCTCGTAGCTGCCATCGGTCGCGTCGTCGGGCACGTCGACGTCGAGATCGACACTGACATGACCGGTCTCGCCGATGAGGACTTCGTTGAGCTGGAACCCACCCCCGAGCAGAGTGGCGTCCCATCCCGATGGGATGTCGCCGGCGGAGAGGGCGACCCGCGTTCCCGGTGGGCCGGCCACGTCGAGGGTGAACGTCGCGGTGTCCCCGGGTTTGATGGAGACGCCAACGTAGGGCGTCGTCACCGCCAACTCGGTTGGAACCGTTTCCTGGGCCATGGCAGCCGGCATCGCCAGGATCAGCGCGACACCGGATGCCAGGGCGAGAAGCGTCTTTCGCACTTGAAGAGACCTCCTTGAAGAGAGCGTGGGCGGACGGGTTGCCGTCAGAGAGTGAGGGACGTGGGTGCGTGCCGACGCACGCGGGTGCTCAGCCCGGCGGTGCGTGTGCCGGTGGGCAGACCTGTGTGACACACGAGGAGGTCGGATCTTCGTTTCGCGGCTCTGTGCGTATCTGGCTCATTCGTCGGCCATTTCTGCTGTCGTTTCAACGACGAGTCTGCTTCACGTTTGTTCGACATCTGTAAGCAACGGGATAGGTCCGTGTAATCGTGTCCCCGGCGGCCCTATCGTCCGGTGCAGGTGTTCAGTAACCGCCAGAGCCAAGCCGTGTTCGCCCTGGTCGGGGCGGCCTTCCTATTCGGCGCCACCTTCGTGGTGGTCAAGTCGGCCTTGGACGCCATGGAGCCCATCGAATTCGTGGCTTGGCGGTTCGGGATCGGTGCGCTGGTGCTGATCGCCCTGGCCGTACCGCGCGGCCGCGCCATTTGGGTTCACGGTGCCCTCGCCGGGATCGCCCTGTTCGGTGGCTACGCACTGCAGACGGCGGGATTGGAGACGACTTCGGCATCGAGCTCGGCCCTCATCACCGGTCTTTACGTCGTGCTCACCCCGTTCGTGGCCGCCCTCTTCAGCCGGCGTCGCCCCAGCGCCTGGGTGGTCGCAGGCGCCGTGATCGCCTTCTCGGGCGTGGCGTTGCTCACCGGTCTCGACGGTTTCGACCTCGGTGCGGGGAATCTGCTGACGATGGGCTGTGCCCTCGCCTTCGCCATCCACATCGTGGTCCTCGCCCACTACGCCCATCGTCACCCGGTCATCCCTTTCACGACGGTGCAAACGGCGGTCACGGCAGGGCTCGCCTTCGTCACCTCGCTCTTGGTGGAAGGCACCGTGGCCCTGCCCGGACGCGAGGTCTGGGCGGCGCTGGCGCTGACGGGCATCGGGGTGACCGCCGGTGCCTTCGTGCTTCAGGTCTGGGCGCAGCGAGTGGTCGGTGCGAGCACGGCGGCAGTGGTCCTGGCC
>JBAPYG010000420.1:0-5623 GCA_049284615.1 Acidimicrobiia bacterium | reverse complement strand
GGTTGGGCGCGAAGTCGTCGATCGCCATGCCGCGCGACCGGTAGTACTCGACGAAGGTGAAGCCGTTGGAAAGCGTGAAGGCGAGCTGGGTGATCGGGTTCGCCCCGGCCTCGGCGATGTGGTAGCCGGAGATGGAGACGGAGTAGAAGTTTCGCACCCCGTGGTCGATGAACCAGGCCTGGATGTCGCCCATCATCCGGAGCGCGAACTCGGTCGAGAAGATGCAGGTGTTCTGGGCCTGATCCTCTTTGAGGATGTCGGCCTGGACGGTGCCACGCACCCTGGAGATGGTCTCTGACGCGATCTCGGCGTAGATGTCGGCATCGAGGACCTGATCACCGGTGACCCCGAGCAATCGAAGCCCGAGCCCGTCATTCGTGTGAGGAAGGTCGCCCCAGTACCGGGGCCGGGCTCGGTCTTCGAATATCGCGTCGATCTTCCCGTCGACTTCGGGCCACATGTCGTGCTCGGTGATGTACGTCTCACAGGCCTGGTCGATGGCCGTGTTCATGAAGAAGGCGAGGATCATCGGCGCCGGTCCGTTGATGGTCATCGAAACCGAAGTCGTGGGGTCGGACAGGTCGAACCCCGAATAGAGCTTCTTGGCGTCGTCGAGTGTGGCAATGGAGACCCCCGAGTTGCCGACCTTCCCGTAGATGTCTGGACGCTCGTCGGGGTCGTCGCCATAGAGCGTCACGGAGTCGAAGGCGGTGGACAGTCGTTTCGCCGGCATACCCTCGGATAGATAGTGGAAGCGAGCGTTGGTCTGCTCGGGAGGGCCCTCGCCGGCGAACATCCGGGCCGGGTCCTCGGTTGCCCGCTTGAAGGGGAAGACACCCGCGGTGAAGGGGAACTCCCCCGGCACGTTCTCCTGGAGCATCCACTGCAAGCGATCGCCCCAGGAGCGATATCGGGGCAGGGCGACCCGGGGCACCCGGGTGTGGGCCAGTGTCTCCGAATGGAGCGGGACCCTGATCTCCCGACCCCTGACGTGGTAGATGAACTCCTCCCCCGAGTACTCGGCCTGCATGCCCTCCCATCTCTCGAGACGCTTCAGGTTCTCGGGGTCGATAGCGGCTCGGGCGGCGGCCAGTGGCTCTTCGAGGTCGGTGTCCCCTGCCGCTCCCTCCAATCGATAGAGCCTCTCCGCTGCATCCGACTGCCGACCCGCCCAGGTGTCGTATCGCTCGATCTCTTCCACTATCTCGGCGAGGTACCGGCTCCGTTCCGGTGGCACCACGTGCTGTTTGTCACCGCGTTCGACGGGCAGGTCGAGCGTCGACTCGAGACCGAGACGAGACACCAGGGCCTGATAGAAGCGGTTGGTGCCAGGGTCGTTGAAGTCGGAGGCGACCGTGAGGTAGACCGGCAATGACTCATCGGGCTCGTCGAACACGAGGCGATTGCGCTTGTACTGCTTGCGGACATCACGCAAGGCGTCGTCGGCTCCCTGTTTGTCGGCCTTGTTGATGGCCACGAGGTCGGCGAAGTCCAGCATGTCGATCTTCTCCAACTGGGTCGCAGCCCCATACTCAGGGGTCATCACGTAGATCGAGTGGTCGGAATAGTCGACTATCTCGGTATCGGACTGCCCGATCCCCGAGGTCTCGAGGAGCACGAGGTCGTACCCGGCGGCCCGCACGATGTCGACCGCATGATTGACATGAGGGGAAAGGGCGAGGTTCGATTGTCGGGTGGCCAGGGAGCGCATGTACGCCCGGGGGTGCGGGAGCGAGTTCATCCGGATCCGATCGCCCAGGAGCGCCCCGCCCGAGCGACGCTTGGATGGATCGACTGACACGACGGCGATCGTCATGTCGTCGAAGTCCATGAGGAGACGTCGAACTAGCTCGTCGACCAGGCTCGACTTGCCCGACCCGCCGGTGCCGGTGATGCCGACCACGGGGGCCTTGCCTTCCGCGGCCCGCTCCTCCACCTCCTCCCAGAGGTCCACGTACTTCTCGGCGTAGTTCTCGGCGGCCGAGATCAGACGCGCCACCACCTCCGGGGCGCCGGTCGTCAGCGTGTCGAGGTCGAAGGTGTCGGGGAGCTCACCGGTCGGGTAGTCCGATCGAGCCAGCATGTCGGCCACCATCCCGGTCAACCCCAACTCCCGCCCGTCGTCGGGCGAGTAGATCCGGGTTACTCCCTGCTCGGCCAGCTGTTCGCCCTCCGAGGGCAGGATCGTCCCCCCACCGCCGCCGAACACACGGATTTGAGTGGCGCCACGCTCGGCGAGGAGATCGACGAGATAGCCGTAGAACTCCATGTGACCGCCTTGATAGGAGGTGACGGCGATGGCGTGGGCATCTTCTTGGATGGCGGCATCGACGATCTCCAGACCACTTCGATTGTGGCCGAGATGGATCACCTCGGCCCCCGAGGACTGGAGGATGCGTCGGAAGATGTTGATCGAGGCGTCGTGACCGTCAAAGAGGGTGGTCGCGGTCACGAACCGGACCTTGTTGGCCAACTTCAGGTTGGGCATGTGCTTGCCAACAGGATATTGAACGGATACTTTGATGTCAAAGGAAATGACCGGAGCGCCTACGACAGTTCGAGATCCCATCGCCGAGGCCCGACGTCAATGGATCGCGCATGGCTGGGAGGACGCCGCCGCGGGCATGGTCGCCGTCACGACTCTGACCCGGGTTCAACAGATCCTCGAGGCGCGTGTCGAGGAAGCGCTGGCCCCGTTTGGCCTCACCTTCGCCCGATTCGAGATCCTCCGTCTCCTCGGGTTCAGCCGCGACGGCCGGCTCCCCATGGGCAAGATCAGTGACCGATTGCAGATCCATCCGGCCAGTGTCACCAGCGCGGTGAAGAGACTCGAGCGCGACGAGTTGATCGAACGGCGGATCGACAGTGGAGACAACCGGGTGGTCCTGGCATCGCTCTTGGAGAGAGGTCGCGAGTTGCTCCCATCGGCGACCGCTGCGGTCAACCGGGTGTTCACCTCACTCGGGCTAGAGGATGACACTCTCGACCTGCTCGTCCACATGATCAACCCCATCCGTGCCGGCGCCGGTGACCACGTCGATTGATGACTAGTCACTAGTCACACGTTTCGATTAGACCCGTCTCGATGTTCACGTCTTCGTCACGGCGACTACATTGATGGCGGGATGGCGCAATTCACAGGGCGGCTTCAAGGGCCCAATCTCGACCCGAGCACAGTGCTCATCGACATCGGGGATGGTCGGTTCCGCGTATCGGCGGGGCGGATTCAACTCGGTTCGTGGCCACTGGAGAAGATCACGGCCGAGCGGACCTCGATCTACAAGTTCACACTCGATATCGTGGGTGAGCACTTCGACTTCTATCCCGACGACCCGTCGACGTTCTCCGACGCCATCGGTGCGATGATCGATCTCACCGAGCCCAAAGGGCGTTTCGGTCTCCGCGAGCGGATCGAGCGGGCCGCCAGCGGTTAGAGACGACCGATCCTGGCAAGATATGTAGATGGTCAGGAGTCTTCTCAAACGCGTGACACTGGTCGGAGCCGGCGTCCTGGTCGCCGAGGTGGCCTACGCCTTGCTCAAGCCGTCCCCCACTCTGGAGAGCTTCGACCCCTCCGGTGAGTTCGGCGACCCCGATCTCCCCGAGCTCCGCATCGCCGTGCTCGGTGACTCGTCGGTGACCGCCCCCGGAGTCGCCGGGCCCGACGAGATCTGGGTGTCACGCATCTGCTCCCGTCTCGGGCAGACACGTCACATCGTCCTGAGGTCGTTCGCGGTGGGCGGGTCGATGGCGCACACGGTGATCGCAGAGCAGCTAGATGCCGCTCTCGTCTTCCAGCCCGACATCTACCTCGTCTCGGTGGGGGCCAACGATGCCATCAAGGGAGTGCCACTCCGTCGCTTCGCCGAGAACCTCGACCATCTCATCGGAGCGCTGACGGAGACCGGTGCGCTGGTGATCCAGAGTGGAGTCGGTGTCCTGGGGACGATCCCACGTCTCCTTCCGCCATTGAGCAAGATGATGACGATCCGCTCCGAGCAGTTCGACCGAGTGCATCGCGAGGTGGCAGAACGCCATGGCGCCTGGGTCATCGACCAGCGCGACGACGACCCCCGGCTGTGGAGCCGCGACCGCTCGCTCTGGGCTGCCGACAGCTTCCACGTCAGCGCCGCCGGCCACGCAAGGTGGGCGGAGACCACCTGGCGCACGCTGGAGCCACTCGTCGACTCGATGCCGTGAATCGAAGCGAGGCGCTGCGCCGGCTGTCGGACGCGCCCGTCGGGCACCTGGCCACGGTTCGGCCCGACGGACGTCCCCATGTGGTCGTCGTGACCTTCACGTCGGTGGACGGGCGGATAGTGACGGCGGTGGACCAGAAGCCGAAGACGACTCATCGGCTGCAACGCCTGGTCAATCTGGGCAACGACCCCAACGTCTCCTTCCTGGCCGACCACTACGACTCCGACTGGAGTCGACTCTGGTGGGTCCGGGTCGACGGCATGGCCACGATCTGGACCGACGGCGAGGCATACGAGCGCGCGGTCGACGCGCTTGCCGCCAAGTATCACCAGTACGTCGAAGACCGGCCCAGCGGTCCTGTGATCGCTGTCCAGTGCGATCACATCACGTCCTGGGCGAGCACTCCTTGACGCCGGCCTCGGTCGCCAGCCAATCCACCGGTTGATCGTGCCGGTCCATCGGGACTGCCTCCAGCACGCGATCGGCCACTGTCACCCCCACGCTCACCGAGTCCGATCTGCGGGCTGCGAGGGCACGGTCATAGAACCCGGCGCCATTGCCCAGACGCCCTCCTCGCAGGTCGAACGCCAATCCCGGCGTCAGGATGACGTCGATCTCATGAACGGGGATTCGGGGCCCTGCGTCGGCTGGTTGCTCCATCCCGAACCGATGTGTCTCCCTCGGGGCGGATCGGTCGCGAAAAGTCATCGTCCCGTCCTCCTCGACCCTGGGCAGGAGCCAACGCCAGCCCGGGAGCCGATCGAACAGGTCGCCCACGTCCACCTCACCACTCATGGCCAGGAAGGCCGACACCGTGCCCGGAAGACGCGGTGACATCCAGTCGAACAGACCTCGCACGACCGAGGCGCTCGTCTCCGGGGCCACCGGGGAACCCGACCGAATCATGGCCCGGAGCTGTGCTTTGTCCATGCGGGTGAGGCTATACCCGCCACTACGCTCAGCCCGTGCCCCAGCCGTCCACCATCTATCGAACCGTCCTCACCTGGGTGGCGGGCGTGTTCGCCACCATCGTCGGGGCGGTCTCGGTACTCGGCTTGGTCCTGGTCAACCCCACCTCCCCCAGGCTGGAGGCCGTCATCCACTGGTGGAGTCGGGTCTGGCTCAAGGCGTCGGGAACGACGCTGACCATCGAGGGCGGAGAGAACATCGACCACGAGCAGTCGTATGTCGTCGTGGCCAATCATCTCTCGACCCTCGACATAATGGTGTGCTTCCTCGCGGTGCCGCTCCCCATCCGCTACCTGGCCAAGAAGGAGCTCTTCCGCATCCCGCTGCTCGCCCAGGCGATGCGGGCAGTGGGCATCATCGAGGTAGACCGCAAGGCACGGGGCGCCATCCACTCCTCGGTGAATCGCCAGGCAAAGGAGTTGATCGAGCACAAACGCAGTCTCATCATCTACGC
>JBAPYG010000419.1:0-4436 GCA_049284615.1 Acidimicrobiia bacterium | reverse complement strand
GTGGAGGATCAGCCGCTCTCGCGCATCCTGGTCTGCCGTGGCCTTGAATCGCTCCCAAAGCCCGTCGACCTGAGACTCCTCAGGCCCTTGGGTGGCTTTGGTCATACATTCCTCTCAGGTGCTTACGGGTCACGGCAGTGTAGATCTGGGTCGTCGCCAGATCGGTATGTCCCAGGAGATCCTGCACGGTGCGCAGATCGGCCCCACCCTCGAGGAGGTGTGTGGCGAAGCTGTGTCGGACCGCGTGTGGGAATGTCGCGACATGGCGTTTCACCGATCGACGCAGGCTCCTAGGGCTCATCGATGCCCCCCTCGACCCAACCCACAACGCATCCCCGGCGTCGCTCCCCGCCAGATGCGGACGTCCGTCGGAGACATATCGGGCCAATGCCTCTTGGGCGGGGCGTCCGAGAGGGACATTGCGCACCTTCCCCCCTTTTCCACGGACGGTCACACTCTCACGGGATGCATCCTCGATGGTCAGCGAGGCCAGCTCGGAGATGCGCAGACCGGTGGCGTAGAGGGTCTCCACGATCGCCCGGTCCCGCAGCCCGATGGGCTCCGAGGTCTCGATGGCCTCGATGGCGGCAGCCATGGCCCGAGCCGGCAGGGCGTGGGGAAGCGGCTTGTCCAGTTTCGGTGTCGACACCCCCTCAAACGGGTTGCTGGCCACTTTGCCCCTGATCACCGCGTCGGAGTAGAAGGCCCGGACTGCCGAGGCCTTGCGCGAAGTGGTGGTGCGGGAGTAGCCCCGTGTGTCCAGGAAGGCCAGATACCGACGGGCGGCACGACGATCCGGATCGACGATGTCACTATGGCCGGCGCGGTCGCAGTAGTCGAAGAACTGCGTGAGATCTCGTCGATACGCCTCGATGGTGTGAGGCGACAGTCCCCTCTGATCGGCGAGGCGAGCGAGGTACTCGTCGAGGTCGGGCCGGGCCCACGCCGGCGTCTCGGGGAGAAGCATCATCGTCGATGCTATTGGCACTCACGGCCGATCGGGGGTCTTCAGGCCGGGAGCACGTGGTCGCCGGAGCGCTTCACCCGACCGTCCATCTCGAGACGGCCCAGTTTGATCAGCGATTGGGTGATGGTCAGCGACCAGAGCTCGGGCAGATCGGCGACGCGGACCCCGTCGGGAGGAATGCCGTGCTCGTCACGGGGAATGGTCGAAGGCGCCCCCACGACGAGACTCAGCTCCTCGATCAGGTCGGGGCCGCCGAGGACCGGATGCGCCCCATCCCGGATCAGCCGATTGCAGCCTTCGGACATCACGCGATCGACGTCGCCGGGGACTACGAACACGGGACGTCCCAACTCGGCGCCTATGCGGGCAGTGATCAGCGCTCCACCGGTGGCTGCGGCCTCGACCACGACGATCGCCGCCGAGATGGCCGCCAGGATCCGATTGCGGGCCGGGAACCGCCATCTGTCCGGGGGGGTGCCGGGGGGATACTCGGAGAGGATTCCCCCACCGGATGCGAGGATCTGGTCGTACACCGCCTGGTTCTCCCTCGGGTAGCAGACGTCGATGCCAGATCCGAGAACTGCGACGGCGTGACCCGATCGCTGCAGACAGCCGCGATGGGCCGCCGTGTCGATGCCACGGGCGAGCCCGCTGACCGTGGTCCAGCCGGCCCGGGCCACGGCGGCTCCGAACGACTCGGCGAGATCGACTCCATATCGCGTACATCGCCGCGTCCCGACGACGGCGATGCCGGGAGCCTCCCCCAGCGATCCCAACATCCAGAGTTGCGGGGGCTTCTCCAGATCATGGAGCCCGACCGGATACCAGTCCGAGCCCGGTCCGACGCTCACCGGCTCATTCACCAGGTGCCCCGCAACCCCATAGCCTCTGCGACGTGATCGTCGGTCACGAGCTCGGCACCAGCGAGGGCGGCGATCGTCTGCGCCACCCGCCTGACCCGAGTCACGCCTCGACCCGTCAGAGAGCCCTTGCTCAACGCACTCCTCAACAGGTCCTCTGCGTCTCCGGTGCAGCCCGGGTCGCCTTCGGCAAGCAGGCGGGAGGCCGCTGCGACGCGACTACGGACGTCGACCGTCGACTCCCCCGGCGTCCCCATCGACGAGCTCTGCAGCCGCTCGACCTTCACGACCAGGTCGAACCGATCGAGCAACGGCCCCGAGACCCGCTGGCGATAGCGCGCCACCGAGGCCGGGCGGCACTCACATGGCTTCCGATCGTCCCCGAGGAACCCACAGGGACAAGGATTTGTCGCCGCGACGAGGTGAAACGACGAGGGGAACGTTGCCGTCACCCCCCGCCGCGCCACGGTCACCGACCCATCCTCGAGTGGTTGGCGCAGGGTGTCGAGATTGGCCCGCGGGAACTCCGCCATCTCATCGAGGAAGAGCGTCCCGTGGTGGGCCAGGGACACCTCGCCAGGCACGGCCACACCGGAACCGCCACCGACGAGGGCGGCTCTCGATGCGGTGTGGTGGGGGGCGCGAAAGGGTCGTTCGTGGCTCAGCCCTCGCTGGACGCCGGCCGCGGCATGTATGAGTGCCACCGCCACGGCCTCTTCCTCGGAGAGCACGGGCCGGATGCCCGAGATCCTGCGGGCGAGCATCGTCTTGCCGCCCCCGGGAGGACCGTGCAAGAGGAGGTGATGGCTGCCTGCCGCCGCGATCTCGATCGCCCTCCTCGCCAGAGGTTGACCTTCGACCTCGGAGAGGTCCCCCGCGACGGCGGATCGTTCCGACACGCCGGCGTCGACTCCCACGACGTTGTCGAGACCGACCCGCAGGAGACTCACCGCCTCGGCCAACGAGGAGACCCCATGCACCCGTGAACCGGGCACGGCAGCCACTTCCGGGGCCGCAGCCAGCCCCACCAGGCAGGCCGTGCCTATGCGGGCCGAGAGCACTGCCGCCCCGAGTGTGCTCGGACCGCTTCGGACAGTCCCGTCGAGGGCCAGCTCACCGACCACGACGACACCCCGAGGGCGCGGTATCTCCCCGGTGGCGGCGAGGACGCCAAGAGCAATCGGGAGGTCGAAGTCGGTGCCCGACTTGGGGAGATGGGCGGGGGCCAGGTTGACGGTCACCGTCCGATTGGGGAACTTGATCCCAGAGGACACGACGGCGGCTCGAACCCGATCCTTGGCCTCGCGCACGGCGGTGTCCGGCAAGCCACTGAGCTTGAACTGCTCCTGCTGACGGCCCACATGCACTTGCACTTCAACCGGTCGGACGTCGCCACCCACGAGAGCCACGGAAGTGGTCGCGGCATACATGGCCTGAACGTATTGGGCCGGGACGCCCGGTTCTAGGGGGTTGCCCTCAACTCTTCTCCTCGTCGGCGGTGGACTCGACGCTCGGGGCATCACCAGTGTTCACGACACCCTTCGGCTCGAGGAGGACCAGCTCGCATCCAGCGTCGGCGACCGGGCAATGCTCGACACCGCGAGGCACTACGAAGAAGTCACCCGGCCCCAAAGCTACGTGTCCCCGACCTCTCATCTCGATCGTGAGTCGACCCTTGTGGACCAGGAAGAACTCATCTGTGCCGTCGTGGGTGTGCCAGACGAATCGACCCTCCGCCTTGGCGATCTTCAATTCGTAGTCGTTGATCTCACCGACGACCCTTGGTGCCCAGAGCTCGTCGAACGAGGCGAACTCCGCGTCGAGGTTGACGGGTACGTCGGCAGGGGGCATCGCCGGATGACGCTACCCGCTGAACGCCACCGACCCGGTGCGTCTCGAGTCGGCATGGGCCTGGAGACTCCCCCCGAGGAGTGCGGCCCCGTTGACACCGCCGAAGTACATGTGAGGGCCGTCGAACCAGCGGGTCTCCAGGTCGAGCCCTTGCAGGCTCTGACCCGGCTCGGCTGCGATCCTGACCCCCCGGTCACCGAACTCGGGATGGACCCTCGGATGGTCGATCGCCTCCTGCAGGCTGTCGCCCCGAACCAGACGTGCGATCGTGGTGGCGACGGCCGAGGTGATCCGATCGGCGCCGGGAGACCCGACGGCCACCGCGTCACCGTCATGGCGCCCGACCGTCGGTGCCATGTTGGACACCATCCGCTCCCCCGGCTCGGAACGCTCGGTCAGGAGCTCGAGCTCGCCCAGGGCGTTGTTCATCAACATACCGGTGCCTGCGGGGATCACCCCCGAGCCGTAGCCGGCCGAGAACGACCCGGCCACCACACCCCCGTCCGCGTCGGCGGCGGCGACACTTATCGTCGATGGGGACCGCATCGACGCCGCGCTCCTCTCCTCGAACGCCTTGATCAACGCCTTCGCCCTCGCGGTGGACTCGGGGCCCGAGTCCAGCTCGAGGGTTCGTGCCACCGTCACCCCACCCACGGCGGGTGGCGGGTTGAGTGCCAGGTCCCAAGTGGCGAGAGTGGCAGTCAGCGGCGTCCTGGCGACGGCGCGGTAGGTGGCCAGGTCCTCCCGGGTCAGCTGGC
>JBAPYG010000418.1:0-15015 GCA_049284615.1 Acidimicrobiia bacterium | reverse complement strand
TGACGTCGGTGCGTCGCTGCCGGGAACGGGCTCGACGGTCACAGCCAGGACGAGACCCGGCTCGACGTCTTCCACGAGGACGGCCGTCTCGCCCGCCACGGGTGTCCCCGAGGGCACAGGGGCACCGTCGCCGATGAGCCAGATCTCGTAGAGATCGGCGTCGTCGAGATCCGACAGAGAGCCCCCATTGAGGACACCGCGGCCCAGGGCCGGAGAGAAGACGAAGCGCACCGGGCCGAGCGAGCTGTCGAGCTCCACCATCTGGGCATCGGGTGACTCGTAGACAGCAGCGATCTGCTCAGCCTGTCCCAGCTCGTTGCTGGTCACGGCCCAAAGCCCGATGAACACCATGGCGATCACTGCGGCCGCGGATGCCACCAACCACGCCATGCGATTTCGGCGCCGCGAGCCGACATCCACCACCGACGCCACCCGTTGCTCTCCGATCTCCGCCATGACCGCAGCCTTGAGACCCGGAGGCGGGCTCACGGCCACCGAGGCGGCGAGCTCACCCGCTCACTCTCTCATCTCGGCGAGCTGGGATCGGCATCGGGAGCAGGTCTCGAGATGAGCCTCGAACAGCGCGCTCTCTTCGGGGTCGAGGGAATCGAGTGCATAGGGCGCTGCCAAGTCGTGCATCTCAGTCACTGGCGAGCTCCATCGTGGAGCGGATTCTGGCAAGACCGTCACGCATCCGGGTCTTGACCGTCCCCAGGGGGGCGCCGAGACGCTCGGCGACCTGGCGATAGGTGAGCCCGCCGAAGTTGGCGAGCTCGATGGCCTCACGTTGCAGATCGGTCAGCACGGCCAGCGATTCTCTGACCCTGATTCTCTCGTCGTCGTCCACCACGGTATCGGCGACGTCCTCGTGCGGTCTGTCGGGGGGGGGCCGAGAGCTCGCGGTCGGCCGACGACTGGGCTCGGCGGACGGCGTCGACGGCGCGACGATGGGCGATCGTGGCGACCCACGACCTCGCCGACCCGCGAGCGGGCTCGAAACGATCGGCCTGGTCCCAGATTTGGACGAAGACTTCGTGGGTCACCTCCTCGGCAATCACCCGGGACCTGGTCGTCCGCAAGGCGAGCCCGAAGACGAGCGGCGACAACCGGTCGTAAAGCACCGAGAAGGCGTCATGGTCTTGACCGGCCACGTGGACCAGGAGAGCTTCGAGAGACGCTTCGGTCGGTTTCAAGTCTTCATTCCCGGCGCGAGTCGAGCTCAGGGCGAGGCCGGGCGCAATCGAGGACGGGCCGAGTGACACCGCAATAGCCGCCATGGCGAGCATTCGCCACCGAGGGGTCCCCGGATTGGTGGCAATCTCGAGAAGGCCCTGTCACCCACGAGTGCCCGTTGTCAGTAGTCGATGCCACGTCGGGCCATGACACCGCTGTCGTAGGCGTGCTTCACCTTGCGCATCTCGGTCACGGTGTCGGCCATATCGACGATCGCCAGGGGTGCATCCCGCCCTGTGACGATCACATTCACATCCTCCGGCCTGTCCTCCAGCACCCGGACGACCTCGTCCACATCGACCCAGCCCCAGTTGATGGGGTATGTGATCTCGTCGAGGACGACAAGCCCGAACTCCCCCGACTCGACCACCCCACGCGCATGCTCCCAGGCAGCCCGGGCCACCGCCTCGGACTCCTCCATGTCCTCCGAGTCCCAGGTGAACCCATCACCGAGCGCCCACCAATCGATGCCGATCTGGCGGCCCACCTTCTCCTCGCCGACACTCCATTCGCCCGACTTGAGGAATTGGATCACTGCGACCTTCCACCCGCGAGCCACGGCGCGGATCGCGGTGCCAAAGGCCGCTGTGGACTTTCCCTTCCCATCGCCGGTGTTGACGAGGAGAAGCGAGTGAGCGCGGACGTTGCCTCTCGGCGGAGCCGAGGTAGGCGGTTTCTGATCAGTCACTGGAACTCCTCACCGGGACCACGATCGGCCCGTCGACGTCGTCGAGCACCCTTATGCCGGCACCGTAATGAGCCTTGAGGATGTCCTCGGTCAACACCTGGCCCGGTGGTCCATCTGCGACCACGAGCCCATGGCTGATCAAGACGAGACGATCTGCATAGCGACCGGCCAGGGTCAGGTCGTGGGCCGCGATGACCACGGTGAGCCCTTCCCGGCGGCGCAGGTCGTCCAGCACGTCGAGCACTTCGACGGCATGGCCGACATCGAGACTCGCAGTCGGCTCGTCGAGGAGGAGCACTGGCGCCTCCTGGGCCAGGGCTCGGGCCAGTACCGCCCGCTGTGCCTCGCCGCCGGAGAGGGTGCTCAGACGTCTGCGGGCGAGCCCGGACAGATCGAGGCGATCGAGCGCCGACCTCATGGTCTCGACATCGTGTCTGGTCTCCGCGGCGAGATATCCGAGATGCGGCGTGCGTCCCAAGAGCACATAGTCCCCGACACCCATGTCGTCGGGAAGATGGGGTCGTTGGGGCATCCAGGCGATGTCAAGCCCGGCGCGCCTCTCCCGCCCGCCGAGCGAGACGGTGCCGGTGTGGGCCACGACGTCGACCGCGGCCTTGATGAGGGTCGACTTCCCGGCCCCGTTGGGGCCGATCAGCCCAACCCACTCGCCATCGCCGACTTCGATGTCGATCGGGCCCACCACGGTCTCGGAGGAGTAGGCGACAGAGACGTCGCGCCATGTGATCAAGAGGGGCCCCTCATCGTCCGGAGCACCAGGAGGAAGAAGGGAGCCCCGAGAAAGGCCGTTACGACACCGATGGGCAGCTCGCCAGGAGATATCAACGTGCGCGCCGCCACATCGGCGAGCATGAGGAAAGCGGCACCGAACAGGATCGACAGCGGGATGATCACCCGATAGCTCCAGCCGAAGAGGAGACGAATGGTGTGGGGCACGATGATCCCGACGAATCCGATCAGGCCACTCACCGAGACCGCAGCCGCCGTCGCCAGTGTGGCGGCGACCACCACGACGCCACGCACAGCGCCCACGCTCACCCCTAGCGCCTTGGCCTCGTCGTCACCGATGGCGAGGACGTCGAGCAAGCGGCGGGCGGCGAACAGGATCACGACGGCGACGATGGCATAGGGCAGCAACTCGACCACCTCGGACCAGCCGACAGTGGTCAGTCGTCCCAGGATCCAGGAGTACACCTCGCGCAAGGTCTCGACATTCTGCTGCAGGACGTATGTCTGAACCGCCGTGGCGAAGGCCGAGACTGCCACACCGGCCAGGATCAGAGAAGTCGCCGAACGGCCACCGACCGATCGGCCCAGGACGTATGTCATGCCGACCGCGGCGATGCCTCCGACGAACGCCAGGGGGGCGACCCACCCGGCGGCTCCGCCGACCGAGAACGCCACCGTGGCCCCGAGGCCGGCCCCGGCGGCGACCCCGAGGAGATAGGGGTCGGCCAGAGGGTTGCGAAACACGCCCTGATAGGTCGCCCCGGCGACCGCGAGCACGGCGCCGACGATCGCCCCCAACACGACCCGGGGAAGGCGGATCTCGTACAGGATGGTGGTCTCCACATGCGTCAGCCCGGATTCCACGCTCAGACCGGGCAAGCCATCGGCCAATTGCTTGATCACCGACCACGGGTCGAGCCCCGCCGCTCCCACCACCGACCCGACGATGGCGGCAAGCAGGACCGAGGCGATCGCCACTGAGACCGCGACCCATCCCACACGGGACGAGCGCGCGTCGCTGGACAATCGCGTCGGGCTCAACCCGCGGCCACATGCGCCTCGATGGCATTGGACACCGATTCGGCGAAGTCGACTATCCGCGGGCCCCACCTCGAGGCGATGTCGGAGTCGAGGGCTACCACGTCTCCACTCTCCACTGCACTCAACACATCCCACCCAGGGCGGGCGGCGACGGTTTCGGGCGACTCCCCGTAGAGCGTGTCGGCGAGGAAGATCAGGTCGGGGTCGGAGGCGACCACGAACTCGCTGGACAGCTGTGGGTAGCCGAACGCCGACCCGTCCTCGTCAGCCGGATCGGCGATGTTCTGGAGGCCGAACATGGCGTAGATCTGACCGAAGAACGTCGTCGAAGTCACGGTGAAGAGGGTGTTGTCGAGCTCGTGGAAGTAGGTGACGCCCTCGCCATCCGGGGCGTCGGCCGTGATCTCTGCGAGGTCGGAGGCGATCGAGTCGTTGACCACGGTTGCTTCTGGCCCGTGACCCGTGGCGGCTCCCAAAGCCGAGATCTGACGGTAGACGTCGTCGATCGTGATCGCGGCGGTGTAGCTGAGCACGTCGACGCCGGCCGCCTCCAGAGACGCCGCCAGGTCCCCCGGCTCATAGCCGATGACCACCAGGTCGGGGTCATACGCGAGGATCGCCTCGATGTTGGGGGTGAGACCGGAGAGATCGGTCACGGGTGCCTCCGCCGGATAGTTGGACTGCTCGTCCACGGCCACCACCTGGGATCCGGCATCGATGGCGAAGAGCATCTCGGTCGCGGTCGCCGACAACGAGATGACTGCCTGAGGCATGTGCTCGATCGTGACCGACCCGTTGTCGTCCTCGATCGCAACCGGGAAGGCGGCGGCCACGGCTTCGGTAGTCGTTGTGCCGGACTCGGACGGGGACGCCGTCGTCGTCGGAGCCGGGGGCGTTGTGGTCGGGTCCACGCCCACGGTCGTGGTCGCGCCACCCTCGGTGGGGCTGCAGGCCGCCAGTGTCAGCAACGCTGCGAGGAGTAGAGAGCTCCCTTTCATGAAAAACATCCTCCACTTGGAGGATGAAGAGGTGGTGGGCAACCCTGACGCCCACGGTTCCGTCTTCATCCGAGACTTTCTCGTGGCCCCGAGGTCAGGCGACCTGGCTCGTTCCCGACTCGACGAGTCGGGACTTCACAGTTGCGGGACAGCGTCGGATTCGTGGACCGACTTCGCTGCACCCGGGGCACCCACGTCCTTGTGGTGGGCAGGATGGAGACTAGACCATGCCAACCCCAGAAGCACGCAGAGGGACGTGGTCAGGACGTCCCTCTTGATGCGTGCTGGTGGCGGCGCTAGCCGACTTGTTCGGTGTTGACCCCGAGAGTGGCGTTGACCGTGAGCTGTGTGCCATCACGGAGGATGAGGACTTCGACGGTATCGCCGGGGAGATGCGCACGGACCTGAGCCTGCAGGTCGGCGCCACCGAGCACCGGGACACCATCGAAGGCGATGATCACGTCGCCGGGCTCGAGGCCCGCCAGTTCGGCGCCAGAGTCGGCGGTTGTGCTCTCGACGACGGCTCCGGCCTGGCCATCGGTGTCGACATCACCGGGAACCAAGGAGACCCCGAGGAAGGCGGTCTCGATCGGCTCGCCGGAGACGATGGCGTCGGCGTAGGTGGCGGCGATGTCGGCCGGGACCGCGAAACCGACTCCGTCGTTGGCCCCGGAGTTGCTGAAGATCGAGACATTGATCCCCACGACCTGACCGGTCCGGTCGACGAGGGCCCCACCCGAGTTGCCCGGGTTGATGGCGGCGTCGGTCTGCACCATGGAGGTGCAGGCATCGGCTGAGCAGTTCGTCTGGTCGATCGCCGAGATGATGCCCGCCGTGACCGTCGACTCCAGGCCCCAGGGGCTACCCACGGCGATGGCCATCTGGCCAACTCTCGGCTTCGTGTCGGCGAATGTCGCCGCGGTGAGACCGGTGCGATCCACCCGTATCACGGCGATGTCGACCTGAGGCGACGAGCCCACGACGGTGCCACTGGTCTGCTCGCCGTCGGCGAAACGGACCCGGACCGTGTCCGACCCTTCCACCACGTGGGCTGCAGTGATGATGAGGCCGTCGCTGTCATAGACGACGCCGGAGCCGAGACCGCTGTCGGTCTGGATGTAAACCACCGAGGGGAGGATCACCTCGGCGGCGTCGGCGATCGGCTCGTCACCGGCGGAGACTGTCGGGGCACTCACGTCGACCGAGGGCGCGACGGTGGTGGTCGCCGCTTCGGCGGCGGTCTCCCCCGACGAAGCGGGGTACACCAGCCAGATGCCGGCGACGACGAGTGCCACGGCACCGAAGAAGAGGAGCGCCGAGAGCCATCCTGACGTTCGGGGCCTCTCCTGAGTGTTGGGTGATTCTGACAATTCTGACCTCCTGGGGGCCAAATCTAAGGACTGCCCATTAAGAGGCCCCTAAACCATCTATTAAGTATCGGTAAAGGGCGACGAGCCCGGTGGCTCCGGGCCACCACCGTCGGTCGGGATCCACACGATCATTGTGGTCCCGATCCCGTCTCTACCCGGAAAGGTGGCAAGCGATCCGCCGTGGCTCTCGACGATCTGGGTGACGATGCTCAAACCGAGCCCGGCCCGGTCACCCGGCTCCGAGGGCAGACCCGGACCAGTGTCGCTGACGCCCATCCAGGCCCATCCCCCGTCGGTCCCGGACCCGACCGTGACCACAGATCCCGGCGGCGCGGCCTTGACGGCATTTTCCACCAGGTTGGAGAGGGCACGATCGAGGGCGACATCTGCGCCGACGACCGTCGCCGGTGCCGCTTCGGCAACCAGCTCCAGTTCGTTCTCGGCCGCAATCGAGGCGAAGTCGGCGACCTTGGCCTCGACCAGACGTGCCAGGTCGAGCGTCGTCGACTGGGCACGACCGGTTTGCATGCGGGCCGTCGCCAGGAGGCCGGCGATCATCTCCGACATCTTCTCCGCATTGCGTCTGATGACGATGCCGGCTTCCCGCCAATCCGCCACCCCGGCGGTGGGATCATCCGACACGAGCTCCACGTTGGAGCGGATCACGGTCAACGGGGTGCGCAGGTCGTGGCTCGTGTCGGCGAGGAACTGCCGCTGGCTGGAGAAGGCGGTGTCGAGACGTTCCAGCATCTCATCAAAGGTGTCGGCCAACCTCTTCAACTCGTCTTGAGGCCCTTCGAGGGCGATGCGACGGCTGAGGTCGGACGCCTGGATCTCATGGGCCACGGTGGTGATCTCACCGACCGGCTTCAGGACCCGGCCCGACATGACCCAACCGACGACGATGCTCAAGAGAAAGAGGATGACCAGAGCGAGACCGGTGAACTGGGCGACCTTGTGGAGGACGATCTCGTTGTAGATGGACTCGATTGCCCGAACCTCGACCTCCCGATAGTGGGGCAACGTCACCTCGATACCCGAGTCGAGCACCACGCGCCGCCCCTCCCAGAGATGCACCATCATCGACTCCGATCGGAGCCCACGCTGGATCGCCAGGTAGACCAGACCGAGAAGGGCGCCACCGAGCCCGAAGACCAGGGCGGAGTACTGGACCGATAGCCGGAACCGGATCGATTGCCAGCTCGGCATCACGTGTCATCCAGCCGGTATCCCCGACCGGGCACTGTCGTGATCAGCGGTGGATCGCCGAGTTTCTTGCGGAGGTTGCTCACGGTCACCCGGACCACATTCGTCAGCGGGTCGGTCATCTCGTCCCAGACATGCTCGAGGAGGTGCTCCTGGCTCATGACGACACCGGCGTTGGCCATGAAGTAGTGGAGCAATGCGAACTCCTTCGCGGTGAGATCGAGACGGTCGCCGTCACGTCGTGCCACGAACCGAGCCGCATCCAACTGCAGCGGCCCAACCTCGATCACGGGCTCACTCTCGGTGTCCCGACGTATGAGGGCGCGGACCCGAGCCGACAGCTCCGCGAACGCAAAAGGCTTGACCAGGTAGTCGTCGGCTCCCGAGTCGAGGCCGGCGACACGGTCGTCCACGTCGTCGCGGGCCGTCAGCATGAGAATCCGGGGTCGATCGCCTTCGAGAGTGGGCAATTCTCCCGATACCAGGTCACGACACAGCTGCAGACCCGAGCCGTCGGGCAGGTTCCAATCGAGGACGAGGACGTCGTATCCGGCGGAACGCAGCTTGAGGTTGGCATCGGACGATCGATGAGCGATGTCGACTGCATGCCCATCGCGTCGAAGCCCCCGGGCGATGACGTCGGCGAGATCGGGCTCGTCTTCGACTACGAGTAGACGCATGTCACCCCAAGATACGGCTCGTCACCTAATCGACGGATAAACACAGGAAGAACGCTCAACGCGGCAAGTATGGACTTCCGACCCATTCTGCAATGGCAACCTTTTGCCGAGGCTGTTAGTCGGAGATACCAATGATCGTAACTTTCATCACCGAAGACGGGGATGGCTTCCACACCTACACCGGGCATGTCGTCAGCCGGGGACCGTCGACCATCGTCGTCCTGCTCACAGAACCTTTTGGCCTGGCGGGTAGGTCGGTGCAATTCCCGATGACGGCCGTAGTCTCAGAAAAGATCATTTCGGCCTAGGGGCCCGCCCGTGGGCCGGATAGGCTGATCCCATGTTCCTAGAGGCGTCGACTCTTCAGGCGCTGGCCGTGGCCGGCGGGGTCGGCGCAATCGCCGGGCTCGTTGGTGGCTTTCTCGGCTCGGCGGACAACCTCTTCGGGACGGTCCTGATGGGAATCATCGGAGGCATCTCACTATCAGCGATCATGCGCATCGCCGGGGCCCCACCCATATACGGGATAGGGACCGAGGAGTTCTCGCTGGTATGGGCCGCGGTCGGCGGTCTCGTGCTCGGCTACGTGGTCGGCCACTCCAACGTCTGAGTCTCCACGCCGCCGGAGCCACCTCCTCACGATCGGAATCCTGCTGCTGAGCGCGTGCTCGACCGGAGCGGCATCGGGAGATGGCACCAATCCGACGGTCGTCAGCACCACAGGCAACCCGACCACCACGACGACCAACCCCACGACAACCACGGTGGCCGACCCGACGACGAGCACCGGCGTCGCACCCACCACGACGATTGCGCCCCACTACCAAGCGACGATGTCGAACGTGACCGAGGAACGACTCGCCCACAGCTACACGTCTGACTGCCCGGTGCGCCCCAACGAGGTCGTTCTCGTCACCTTGACTCATTGGGGCTTCGACGGGGAGACGCACGTAGGCGAGATAGTCGTGGCCCGAGAGGAAGGTGATCACGTCGTCGAGATTTTCCACCGGCTCTTCGCGATCGGCTACCCCATCGAAAGCGTCATCCCCATCGGTGACCTTCCCCCCGGCATCGAGGACACCGATCCCTCCTACAACAACACCTCCGGCCTGCATTGCCGGTTCGTGGCAGGCACCAACCACTGGTCCGAGCATGCCCGCGGGCTGGCGATCGACATCAACCCGTTCCTGAACCCGTATAAGACGGACACTGCGATCTGGCCAGAGGAATCGGGCAGGTATCTCGATCGGACCCTGGGTGAGCCGGGGATGATCGTCGACGGTGACGACGTGGTGGGAGCCTTCGACGACGCCGGGTGGCGATGGGGCGGCCACTGGGCGTCGTCAGTGGATTACCAGCATTTCTCGGTCACCGGCCGCTGAGTCTGGGGGCCGAGGTGGTGGTTAGCCGACGGCGCCGGCAGCGGCCATGTTGAGCTCGATGAGTCGATTCATCTCGACTGCGTACTCCATCGGGAGCTCCTTGATAATGGGCTCGATGAACCCGGCGACGATCATCGACGTCGCCTGGTCCTCGGTGAGCCCGCGGGACATCAAGTAGAAGAGCTGGTCCTCACCCACCTTGGAGACCGTGGCCTCATGGCCGATCTCGGCATCGTTCTCCTCGATCTCCATGTAGGGATAGGTGTCGGACCGGCTGTCCTCGTCCAGGATCAAGGCATCACAGCGAACGAAGCTCTTGGCGTTCTCCGCGCCCGGCTCTACCCGGACCAGGCCCCGGTATCCGGCTCGCCCGCCTCCTTTGGAGATCGACTTGGAGACGATCGTCGACGTCGTGTTCGGAGCTACGTGGACCATCTTGGCCCCGGCATCCTGGTGCTGGCCGTCACCGGCGAATGCTATGGAGAGCACCTCGCCGTGGGCGCCCTCTTCCATGAGCCACACCGCCGGGTACTTCATGGTGAGCCGGGAGCCGAGGTTGCCGTCGACCCATTCCATGGTGGCGTTCTTGTATGCCGCAGCGCGCTTGGTGACGAGATTGAAGACGTTGTTCGACCAGTTCTGGATGGTGGTGTACCGGCAGCGCCCACCTTCCTTGACGATTATCTCGACCACGGCCGAGTGCAACGAGTCGGTGCTGTATGTCGGAGCCGAGCAGCCCTCGACATAGTGCACGTATGCGCCCTCGTCCACGATGATCAGCGTCCTCTCGAATTGACCCATGTTCTCCGAGTTGATCCGGAAATACGCCTGCAACGGCTGATCGACGTGCACGCCAGGTGGGACGTAGATGAAGGAACCACCGGACCAGACCGCCGAGTTGAGCGCGGCGAACTTGTTGTCGTTGGGCGGGATCACCGTCCCGAAGTGCTCTTTGACGATGTCGGGGTATTCGCGCAGGGCGGTGTCCATGTCGGTGAACAGCACGCCTAGCTTCTCGAGATCGTCCCGGTTGCGGTGATAGACGACCTCGGACTCGTACTGCGCCGTGACCCCGGCCAGGTATTTGCGCTCCGCCTCGGGAATTCCCAGCTTCCGGTAGGTCTCCTTGATGGACTCGGGCACCATGTCCCAGTCCTTCTGCTGCTCCCCCTCAGGCTTCACGTAGTAATAGATGTCGTCGAAGTCGATGGTGTTGAGGGCGCCACCGCCACCCCACTGCGGGATGGGCTTGCGTAGGAACCGCTGGTACGCCTTGAGCCGGAACTCGAGCATCCACTCGGGCTCCCGCTTCATCGCCGACATGTCGCGGATGACGTCCTCGTCCAGACCCTTCCTGGGCTCGAAGGCCAGGGCGACTTCGTCTTTCCAGCCGAGCTGGTAGCCGCCTAGATCGATATCAACTGTGGCCACTTGGCAATCACCTCAAAAGTCTTCTCTCACTGAATTCAACAGACAGGAGCCCCGTTGAATTTCCACTATCCGGATAGTGGAATTGTAGGCGGCGGAGGGATGTTGGCGAAACAGTTGCCGGCGGGGCTGCGTTTCCATCCGATCGGATGCGACGGTAGATCCCGTCGGGAGACATTTCCGTGGGTGCGACCACATGACCGGGGAGTGGCTTGAACAGGAACCCAAGCGTCGGCATTCAGAGCGGCCGCGCGTCACTATCTTCGATTCCGTGCCGCTGATAGTCGTCGGAGCCGACACCACTTGGGGTGAGGCCCTCCTCGAGGGGCTCTCGCCACGAGAACGCGAGGTGCGGGTTTTCGTGTCCGACCAGGCTCGCGGCGTCGAACTGAGAGAGCGCGGCTTCAAGGTCGCCACCGGCGACGTGTCCGACGAGAGCCATGTCGAGGCCGCCGCCACCCGGTGCTTCTCCGCGGTCTTGATCGCCGCCGCGGCGCACGACGAACGGGAGCGCTCTTTCGCCGATTCAGCGGAAGCAGTCCTCCGCGGGTGGGCCAACGCCGTGGCCAACTCGAAGGTGACCCGGGTGATCTGGGTGACCGGCGACGACCCGCCCGACACCGCCGTCGCCGAGGTGGCGGTGGTCGACCCGTCCACTGCCGATTTCGTCCACCGGGTCATCGCTTTGGACGACGCGTCCTCGCTCAGGTGAGCGGGGACGCTTCACTCGAAGTCGTAGTCCGACTCTTCCACGGCCAGGAGGCCTCGCAGGTGGGCCTCACGGGCGCTGTCTCGTTCGAAGGCGTCCTGGAGGATGTCGTAGGGGTTGATCGCCCTATCGTCCTGACGAATCTCGAAATGGGTGTGGGGCGTGGTCCGCTCGGCGTTGCCCGAGTCACCGACCCAGCCGATCAGCTGACCGGCGCGCACCGGCATGCCTTCCTCGATGCCGGGGGCGACCGTCAACGTCCACGGTGCGTCGCCGTCGTCGGTGCCCGGGTTGTCGTTGTTGAGATGGATGTAGTGGCTGGTCCAACCGTCCCCGTGGTCGATGCGGACCGTGCGTCCCGACAGCCGGCTGACACCCACGTGGATGATGGTGCCGTCTGCCACCGCGTAAACCTCGGTCATCCGGGGAGCGATCAGGTCGTTGCCCTTGTGTCGGCGACCCCCCGAGCGTCTGTCGCCGTACGTGGACCCGAAATAGGTCTTCGACGTCTCCTGGGGGAAGGTGATCTCGAATGGCGGTTCTGCGGCAGCTCTGGCGGGGAGTATCGGGAGGACGCCGCCCACGGTGATGACCGTGGCGACGATGAGCGAAATGAGACGTGTTGGGACTCGGGAATGCAAGATAGATCCTCTGTCTGGTTGGGGATCGGGGCGGACCTGGTGAAGTGCCCCAGAAAGCGACCTGGGTGAGGTTAAGAGGGGGTTAGCGCTACGCAAACTCCAGGTTGCAGGAGTTTGGGGGGGCTAGTCGCGTCTTTGGGGCCGCGCCCGCACGGTGAACCTGAGGCGTGAGACCGGTTCGTCATCCACCGAGATCACGAACGAGTAGGGACCCTCGTGGTCGAATCGAAGGTTGTTGAACGTGAACGATCGAATCACCCCGAAGTCGGTCATCGACCCCGCATCCGTGGTGCTCGTGGGGAGTTTGATCTCGTGGGAGAGCGCTCTCGGTAACAGCCCCTTCCCGTCCTCATCCTGGAGCTCTACCGAGAGTTTCAGAAATTCCGAGTCCCATGTGAACGGGACACGGAGCCGGAGGCCGATGGCGAGGCTGGGATGCCGGGCAGGAAAGCGCGGAACCCAGAGTGTGTCCCACCCACCACCGAGGATGAACAGCTTCCCGCGAACGGCCTGGACCGAATCGGCGAGGAGGGCGACGTCGACACTGGGTCCCAACGCATCGTGCGGCGTGTCCATCACCGAAGCGACACTAACCATGGAGATTGCGCCCAATCGAGGGGCCCTCGGTAACGTTGCCGGCGGAGGACCATGACACAACCACAGAACATCGCTCCGGCCGACGGCAAGCTCGGCATCCTCACCCCCGGCATGGGTGCGGTGGCCACCACCTTCATCGCAGGAGTGGTCGCCGCCCGTAAGGGCTACGCCCAGCCCATAGGCTCGCTCAGCCAGCTCTCCCACATCCGGCTGGGCAAGAGAGACGAAGACCGCAACCCTCTGATCAAGGACTTCGTCCCCTTGGCAACTCTGGACGACCTGGAATTCGGTGGCTGGGACCCCTATTCCGATGACGCCTATGCCGCCGCGATGAAGGCGGGTGTCCTCGATGCCCGCCACGTCGAGGGAATCGGGGACGAGCTGAGGGCCATCAAGCCGATGCCCGCATACTTCTCGCCGCGTTGGGTCAGGAACCTCGGTGCCACCGATCAGGTCAAGCCGGCGGCCAGTCACATGGATCAGGCGGAGTCCATCATGGAGGACATAGACCGCTTCCGTGCCGAGAAGCAGGTCGACAGGCTGGTCGCGGTCTGGTGCGGCTCCACCGAAGCGTATGAAGAGCCATCCGAGGTTCATCTCGACATGGCATCGTTCGAGCAAGGCCTCAAAGACGACCATGAGGCGATCACGCCATCACAGGTGTACGCCTATGCCTGCCTCAAGATGGGCGTCCCCTTCGCCAACGGCGCGCCGAACCTCACCGTGGACATCCCCGCGATGCTCGAGCTCGCCGCCGAGGAGGGCCTCCCCATCGCCGGCAAGGACTTCAAGACTGGGCAGACGCTGATGAAGACGATGATCGCCCCCGGCCTCAAGGCCCGGATGCTGGGAATCAACGGCTGGTTCTCGACCAACATCCTGGGCAACCGGGATGGGGAGGTCCTGGACGATCCCGACAGCTTCCGAACCAAGGAGGTGTCCAAGCTCGGCGTGCTCGAGCACATTCTGCAGCCGGACATGTATCCCGACTTGTACGGGGACGTCTACCACAAGGTTCGGATCAACTACTACCCACCCAAAGGCGACGACAAGGAGGGCTGGGACCACATCGACATCTTCGGCTGGCTGGGCTACCCGATGCAGATCAAGGTCGACTTCCTCTGCAAGGACTCCATCCTCGCCGCCCCCATCGTGCTCGACCTGGCTCTGTTCATGGATTTGGCCGCCCGAGCGGGGAAGAGCGGCATCCAGGAATGGTTGTCGTTCTACTTCAAGAGCCCACAGCACGCCGAGGGCATCTACCCGGAGAACGATCTGTTCATCCAGCTGACGAAGCTGAAGAACAACCTGCGTCACATGATGGGCGAGGACCTCATAACTCATCTCGGGACCGAGTACTACGACGAGGCCTGATCGCATCAGACCCGATGAGATCGGGTGCGGGCCGGCCGGGCCGGGGCCCTTATCCTGAAGGTCATGGACGATCTCGAGGTGGGCGAATTCACCATTCGGGCCGCTGA
Source organism: Acidimicrobiia bacterium (assembly GCA_049284615.1). Taxonomy (GTDB): domain Bacteria; phylum Actinomycetota; class Acidimicrobiia; order Spongiisociales; family ZC4RG35; genus JANQRA01. The sequence continues at coordinate 814 of JBAPYG010000418.1, read as the reverse complement.
GCTCGATGAGAGCTTCGACACTTCGGGTGGTCCGGGGGGACAACACGCAAACCGCAACGAGACGGCGGTCCGGCTCCGTCTCGACGTCCCGGCTTCCTCACTTCCCGACGAAGTCAAAGACAAGCTGGTGGAGAAGCTCGGGGAGACGATCGAGGTATCGGCCTCCGAGTCACGCTCACAGTTTCGCAACCGCGCTCTCGCCCGCCGGCAGCTGAGGGCGAAGATCGAGGAAGCGCTGAAGGAGGAGCCCGTCCGACGCCGGACCCGCCCTACCAGAGCTTCGAAGAGACGACGCGTCGCCGAGAAGCGGGCGAGAAGCGAGACCAAACGACTTCGTCAACCGCCATCCCCGAACGACTGAGATACGCTCGCAGGGTGCCAATGACTCCGGAGCGGTGGAACTTCATCGGAAACTACGCGGACGACGTCTTCGGCCAATACGACGACCACCTCGCCGGTCTCATGGAAAGAGCCGTGGCCGCCGGGTTGCCGCCGATCGCCGTGAGCGCCGACGTCGGACGTCTGCTCAAGATCCTCGTGTCGATGACGGAAGGGCATCTCGCGCTGGAGCTGGGGACGCTCGCCGGATACTCCGGGATCTGGATCGCACGAGGCCTCGCCGAAGGCGGCAGGCTGATAACCGTCGAATACAACGACGAGCATGCCGATTTCGCCACCAAGGAGTTCGAGACCGCAGGCGTCGCCGACATGGTCGAGATCGTCAGAGGGCCGGCCCTCGATGAGCTGCCCGGGATACTGGAGAGGGTGGGGCCCGACAGCCTCGACTTCGCGTTCGTCGACGCCGTCAAGTCCG
>JBAPYG010000417.1:0-1852 GCA_049284615.1 Acidimicrobiia bacterium | reverse complement strand
TCCAGCTGCGATCGGATCAAGGAAGAGGATCGAGAGCATGTTCAAAACCGGCAGCGTGATGTAGAGAGCGACGACCAGGAAGCGATCTGTTCTCGAATCGAGTCGCCCAGTAGGAAACGACAACAAGAGGTGGCCGAGTGGAGCCCAGAACAGTCCTTCCAGCAGAAGCCCGAGCGAGAAAGCCCACGGATTCGCTAACAGCACGAGAGTTTGCGTAAACCAGAGAAATCCAGTCGCCGCGAGGAGGACACCCACCCGGTTGCTCGGTCGCTGTCTCAACGCCACAATCGAGGTGCCGACAAAGGAGACGCCAACCACGGCGTTCACCACAATGAGGAGCCCCGTCGGTTGAACCAGAGGTACTCCAACGACGATCTCTACCGAGGCGAGCATTAAGGCAAGAAGTCCCAGACCGATGAGGACCCAAGTCCGGAGAATCCCGTCGGCACCTCTGAGCCACGATCCGCTAGTCGATAGAGGGGCTTCCTCACCGACGTCGATCATCAAGTCTCCATCTAGGGCAGAAGATCCGTTCTAGTCAGCCCAAATACTGCCACGCGCAGCCAATCTTTGATCAGTGCCGACACTGAACCGAACGATCTCACTCCGGCGTCCGCAGCAATCTCACGCAAAGCAGCCATCAGAGTCGTCACGGTCGCCCACACCTGCGGGTAGGCACTGATGCGCCACACGAGCTCCCGATGCACACTTGGGGCGGTGGATCCGTAGGAGGCCGCAATGACGACAACGAAAGCCAGCCCATCGAGCAGAGAGACTGCGGGGCTCGAGCTCACACTCTTCGTCTCGAAGGGCTCCAATCCATGCAGCTTGATGCGAGTGAGCGTTCGTCAGGCAATCCTTGAAACGAGGATGCAGGTTCCGCTGGTCGTAATCGACGTTGGGGATGACCGTCAGTCGGGAGTCGACAACGGCATAAATTCCACACCGACACTGGTGATAGCCCGCGATGGCGTGGAGATCGGCCGTATATGCGGCGTCCGTTCGGCGTCCTCAATACGGGAGCGGCTTCAGGAGACGGTGGCGGAGCGATGGGGGACCCGTTCTGACCCAGGACTCAGATGGCTCCAAGCACTACGGATCTCGTTCGTGGTCTTGGCTGGAGTGCTTCTAATCGCCGCGTGCTCGATCCGATCATTCCATCAGCATCTACTAGAGACGTCGGTGCTGTCGTTGCCGACCTACTACCTACTTTGGACAGGAGACTGACGATGCCCAGCGATCTGGCTGAGGTGCCGTAGCTGTTCCAGCGGCCTCGTCTCCCATGAGAAGTTGGCCAGCACCTTCGCATCGGTAGTGACGCCCCATCGCCACGCGCTCGAGGAGTCGACGATTGGCATCGCGGAAACTTGGGCATGGCTGCCACGCACGAATCACGAAGTCCCATCCTGAGGTGACGACTCCCTGGCTCGAGCCGTCGAGCGGATAACGGCTCGAGCGAGGGCGCAACGACGTTGTCAAGACCCGTCGCCGAGCGACAACCTGTGCCGACTCCTTCGTTCATCGCAGATCCGGTTGTCGCCGTCGCGTCTGTCGTCCCATGGTGTCGGGTTGGACACCGGTTTGACTTGGGCGCCCGGCGGCCCCGTACATGCTTTGATCTGGGTCTTTGGCCCCTCCCCCCGGATTCGCAAGCACACGCATTAACCAAGTTGGTAGCTAGTGGCTACTACCTCTGGTAAGATCAGAGTATGAAGATCAGTGTAAGCCTGCCTGATGAGGATGTCGAGTTCCTAGATGGCTACGCGCAGTCTCAGGGTTTCGAGTCTCGGTATGCTGTTGTCCGCACCGCAGTGCGGATGCTCCGCTCGTCAAAACTTGGAGATGCCTATGC
>JBAPYG010000416.1:0-3233 GCA_049284615.1 Acidimicrobiia bacterium | reverse complement strand
TTCCAGACCCCGCCACCCCCTACAAATTGGAGGCCGACACGCACTGGCTGGTGAGGCCGCCGGAGCAGGTGCTCGACGACACGGACAGGTATGGGGTGGAGATGGGTCTTCAGCTGGCTCAGGCCAGTGAGGGGACCGTGACGCTGGTGAGCATGGGCCCGACCGGGAATGCCCAGGGGATCCGTCAGGCGCTGGCGATGGGGGCCGACAAGGCTGTGATCATCGAGGACGACGGGCTTCGCGGTTCGGACGCTCTCACCACGGCGCGGGTGCTGGCCCGGGCGATCTCCGACGAGGGTTTCGACCTCGTGATCGCGGGCACGGAGTCGACCGACGGCTATTCCGGGGTGGTTCCCCAGATGCTGGCCGAGATGTTGGATGTGCCTGCGTTGACCTATGCCACGTCGGTCGAGACCGAAGGGTCGGATGTGACGATTCGTCGGCAGACGGTGGACGGCTATGACGTGGTCGAGTCGAGCCTGCCTGCGGTGGTCACGGTCACGGCCGGGGTGGTCGAGCCCAGATACCCCACGTTCAAGGGGATCATGGACGCCAAGAAGAAGCCGGTGGACACATTCAGCCTGTCCGATCTCGATGTGGAGAGGTCGGATGGCCAGGAGATGGTCTCGATCACCGACGCGCCGGAGCGGTCGGCCGGCCGCAAAGTCGAGGACGAGGGTGAGGCATACGCCGAGATCATCGCCCTCCTCGAACAGCGGAAGGTGATCTGAGATGGCGAAAGTATGGGTCTTCGTCGAAGAGGCCAACGGCGCACCTTCGACCCTGGGCCTCGAGCTCCTCGCCAAGGCACGCGACCTCGGCGAGGTCACGGTGGTCTACCTGGGCGGCGGCGGCGAAGCCGTGTTCGCCTCTCTCGGTGAGCACGGTGCGGCGTCGGTGATCCACGTCGAGGCGGGTGACCGTCTTCCCTCGGCCCCTTTGGCTGCCGCTCTCGCCGAGAAGGCGAAGACCGAAGACCCCGACCTGATGCTCTTTGGCCAGGCGTACACAGATCGTGACGTCGCCGGTCGTCTCGCCGCCCGGCTCGGAGTCGGAGTGCTGTCCAACACCGCAGACATCCGTGTCACCGATGACGGCGTCGAGACGGACCACGAGATATTCGGTGGCGTCCAACTCGCCACCGCGGCCCTGACCCAACGGCCGTCGATCGTGTTGGTGCGACCCAAGTCGTTCACCGCCGAGCCCTCCGGCGGGGGAGCCCCGGCAGTCTCCACTCTCGAGCTGGGTGACACCGGCCGGTCGGAAGCCAGGATCACCGGGTCACATGTCGAGGAGCGGGAGGGGCCCCAGCTCAGCGATGCCGCCGTCGTCGTCTCCGGTGGCCGCGGTCTCGGGTCTGCCGACGCCTACGACCTCATCGAGAAGGTGGCCAAGCCCCTCGGCGCCGCCACCGGCGCCACCCGCGCCATCGTCGACGCCGGCTGGGTCCCTTACGCCAAACAGGTCGGCCAGACCGGCAAGACCGTCAAACCCGACGTGTACATCGCAGCCGGCATCTCGGGTGCGATGCAACACCTCGTGGGGATGAAGGACGCCGGGACGATCATCGCCATCAACAAAGACCCCGACGCCCCCATCTTCGGTGTCGCCGATCTCGGCATCGTCGGAGACGTCCACAAGGTCCTCCCCCAGCTCATCGAGGCGTTACAGGGTCGCTAGAACCGTTCTGTGAGTGTTTTCTACCAGGGCCTGGTAGAAAACACTCACAGAACGGTCTCAGTCGCCTACTTCGGCGGCCTCGGTCACGTCGACGATGACTTCGGAGGGTTGGTCGACGTCGCCGGTTGGCTCGACCACCCAGAAGTCGTCGAGGGATTCCTCCTCTTCGAGAAGCCGGCCTGCCACGGGGCTCCCGGTGCGGTCGTAGTGCTCCTCGAGCAGCGCACGAAGCGTCTCCTGCTCTTGTTCGCCCGCCCGTCTGGCTGCCGGGGCGGTCTCGGCGAGACGACCCTTGAGCCCCACCGTCGGGTCCCACACCATGGCAACGCCCCCGGTCATGCCGGCGGCGAAGTTCCGGCCCACCTCCCCGATGACCACCACGGTGCCACCGGTCATGTACTCACAGCCGTGGTCCGATACCCCCTCGACCACGGCGGTCGCTCCCGAGTTGCGCACGGCGAAACGCTGGCCGGCACGCCCGGCGAGGAAGACGCGCCCGCCGGTGGCCCCATACAGCACTGCATTGCCGGCGGCGTGGGGCACTCCCCCGGCCCGATTTGGTGTCACGGCGATGGTCCCGCCGGCCATTCCCTTGGCGACATAGTCGTTGGCCGTGCCCCGCAGATCGAGGGACACCCCGCCGATGAGCCAGGCCCCGAAGCTCTGCCCGGCAGTCCCATTGAGGCGCACCTTGATCGTGTCGTGCGTCAGGCCATCGTCGCCATAGAGGGTCGCTATCTCACCGGACAATCGAGCTCCGACCGTGCGGTCTGTGTTCTCGATCGGATAGTTCAGCTCGACCGGGTCACCACCCTTGATGGCGTCGGCGGCGTCGGTGACGATCCTCTCCGACAAACGGGAGTGGGGTGTCGGCCGGTAACCCTCGTGACGACGTCGCCCCTGGGCACTCACCAGCATGGCGGCCAGGTCGGCCGACAGGGGATGGGCTGTGTCGATGGGGCGCAACAGATCGGCGCGCCCGATGATCTCGTCCATGGTCCTGGCTCCCAGTGAGGCCAGCAGGTGCCTGATCTCCTCGGCGAGATGACGGAACAGCACGATCACCTGGTCCACCGAGCCCGAGTACTTGGCACGAAGCTCGAGGTCCTGGGTGGCGATGCCGACCGGGCATGTGTTCAGGTGGCATTGGCGAACCATCTTGCAGCCGAGGGCGAGGAGCGGAAGTGTGCCGAACCCGAAACGCTCCGCCCCGAGCAGGGCCGCGACAACGACGTCGCGGCCGGTGCGAAGGCCACCGTCGGTCTCCAGGATCACCTTGGAGCGCATGCCCTTGGCGACCAGCGCCTGATGGGCCTCCGCCACGCCCAGCTCCCATGGGGAACCGGCGTGCTTGATCGAGACGAGTGGGGACGCGCCGGTGCCACCTTCCGACCCCGAGACGGTGATCACATCGGCGTCGGCCTTGGCAACACCCACCGCGATGGTGCCCACACCCGGCTCGCTGACCAGCTTGACCGAGACCCGCGCGGTCGGCTTGAACGACTTGAGGTCGTAGATCAGCTGGGCGAGGTCCTCGATCGAGTAGATGTCGT
>JBAPYG010000415.1:0-1764 GCA_049284615.1 Acidimicrobiia bacterium | reverse complement strand
TCGATGCTGCCCTCGTGGGTGTTGCCGTCGTCGTCGGTGAAGGTGCCGCCCGGTGCCAGCGCGGCTCCTGCGATCGGACTCCCGGTTGCGACCAGGCTGGCGGCCATCATCAACGTCATGGCTCCATGGAGGGCTCTGTTCTTCCAAGATCTCATGTCATCCTCCTAATCCGGCGCGATCGAGGAACGCGGCCATTTGGCCCCTCGTGACGGCATCCCTTGGGCAGAAGCGGTCATTGTCTGGTGGGTCGCAGCCGCGGGTTATCCCGGCGCTGGCCAGCCTCGCGATGTCGCCGGCGAAGGTGCTGTTGGCGGGGACATCGTCGAATCCTCCGTGAGTGTCGGCGACAAGCGACAGGCTGCGAACGAGGAAGGCAGCCATTTGCTCACGGGTCACTCGATCGTTCGGACAAAAGCGGTCGTTGGCCGGAGGGTTGCAGCCTTTGGTGATGTCCGCGGCTGCGAGCCGCGCAATATCCGCGGCGAACGTCGATCCGGCCGGAACGTCGGTGAAGACTCGTCCGTTGTCGGCGCTGAGACCGAGCGCCCTCACCAGGAACGCCGCCATCTGACCTCTGGTGACCTCGGCCGCGGGGCAGAACTTGTCGTTGAAGGGAGGGTTGCACCCCCGGGTCACTCCGGTGGAGGCGATCGACTCGATGTTGACGACGAACGTGCTGTTTTCGTCGTCCATGAATATGCCTGCGAAGTCGAGCACGACTGGATCGTCACAGCCGCGGCCGGGGTCGAGGAACCAACGGCTCGGTGGGACACCTGTCGTGGTGTTTCCTATGAAGATCTCGATCGAGCCGTCCGCTCTCAACACCTGGACGTCGGCGCGTCCATCCCCGTCGTAGTCCCCTGCACCCAGGTCTTCGATGGTTGCGGGCGGTCCGGACACCGGGAACGATGTCTCGGGGGTCCAGGCCGCACCCTGGAGATCGAGGACGTCTATCCGGGAGCCGGCACCACTGGCGAAGAGTGCGAACAATTCCGGGGTGTCCCCGCCATCTCGGTCGCCCGCCGCGATCGAGGTCGGCGCGCCACCGGGCACATCGCTCTCCGAGAGCTTGTTCGAGAAGCCCGGCCCGGCCCAGATGGCGATCGTGCCGTCAGGCGTGAGGGCCCAGAGGTCAGAGATGTGGTCGCCGTCGAAGTCCGCTGCGGCCAGGGCGACCGTGTCTGCCGCCATTCCAGTCGTGTAGGTGTCGACATGCTCGAAGCCTTCGCCACGAGTGGCGACACTCGCATCGAGGGTGTCTCCGGCAGGAGTCAACGCGACCAGATCTTGACCGGAGTCCCCATCCACATCGGCGAACACGATGTGGTCGGCCGTGGCGATGCCGCTATCGGGGACGAACCATCGGAAGATCGAGCAACCGCCGAAGCCCCCGGTGCTGGAGGCCACGTCGACGACGCTCCCGTCAGGGTGGGCGCGTAGACCGATGACGTCGTTGGTGCCGTTGCTGCTGCCGTCGGCGAGATCGAGCAGATAGCGCGAAGTGACTCCGGAGAACTCGGTCTCCACCTTCTCTCTCGAGCCGAAGGTCGTCTTTATCGTTCGAGGGGCCAGGGGCTCCAGGGCATCATCGCTAGTCGCCGTGGCCCGGGGCCCTCGCCACGAGAAATGCATCGGGTCCTTGGATCCGATCCAACGCCCTCCCCAACAGAATCCTGCGTCCTCCCAGGTCTTCACGAACCAGGCCGGCATGTTGGTGATCAGCTTGCTGTCCCCCCGAAAAGGGTTTTGGGCCGGGTTCAGGTC
>JBAPYG010000414.1:0-1876 GCA_049284615.1 Acidimicrobiia bacterium | reverse complement strand
CTATCGCGTAGTCGCGAGCGCGAGAGACGGTCGTCTCCGCGGTCTTCACGGTCGTGACCAGCTCGACCAGCGCCATGACCGGCACCGGGTTGAAGAAGTGCAACCCGACCACGTTCCCGGGCCGGCTGGTCGCTGCGGCCAGCCGGGTGATTGGAATCGACGACGTGTTCGAGGCGAAGATCGCCTGGTCGTCGGTGACCACTTCGTCGAGATCACCGAATATCTCATTCTTCAGTCTCTCGTTCTCCGTGGCAGCTTCGATCACCAGTTGGCGATCGGCCTGATCGGCCAGATCGGTCGAGATCGTGATACGGCTCACGATCTGGTGACCCTCCTCCCCGGTGAGCTTTCCCCGTTCCACCGCCCGTGCCAACGATCTCTCGACCCTGGCCAGCGCCGCCTCGGCGGCTTCCGGTCCGATCTCATGGACGAGAACGTCGCTTCCCGCTCGGGCACACACTTCGGCGATTCCCGAGCCCATCAGCCCGCCACCTATCACGCCTACTCGTTCGATCGCCATTGGAGTTCTCCTGATCTAGTCGAACGACCATGATGGCATCACCAATTACCCTGACCGACCTCAGATGTCATACGACCACGAAGCAATCGAAGCCAAATGGCAGCAGCGCTGGGAAGACGACCGGACCTTCTACGTCGACGAAGACAAGTCGATGCCCAAGTTCTACAACGTCTGCATGTACCCCTATCCGTCCGGAGCGATCCATCAGGGTCATGTGCGCAACTACACCTATGGCGATCTCCTGACCCGCTACAAGACGATGACCGGCTACAACGTGCTCTCGCCGATGGGTTGGGACAGCTTCGGCCTGAACGCGGAGAATGCCGCGATCAGCAGCGGTGTCCATCCCAGGATCAACACCGAGCGGCACATCGAGACCATGCGCGCGCAGATCAAGAGATTGGGCTCGATGTACGACTGGGATCGCGAGCTCGCCTCGCACGACCCTCGCTTCTACAAGTGGGATCAGTGGTTGTTCCTGGAGATGTATCGACGCGGCCTGGCATACAAGGCCGAGGCGCCGGTCAACTGGTGCCCCAAGGATCAGACGGTGCTGGCCAACGAACAGGTGATCGACGGTCTCTGCGAACGTTGTGACACGCCTGTCGTCAAGAAGAACCTCTCGCAATGGTTCTTCAAGATCACCGACTACGCAGACAGACTCCTCGCCGATATCGAGACACTGGAGCACTGGCCCGATCGCGTGAAGACGATGCAACGCAACTGGATTGGCCGGTCCGAGGGCGCGCGCTTCGAGATCGAGGTCGAGGGCGGTGGCTCGTTCGATGTCTTCACGACGCGACCGGACACCATCTTCGGCATGACGTTCTGTGTGCTGGCGCCCGAGCATCCCCTGGTCGAGTCGTTGATCACGGGAAGTGATACCGAGGACGAAGCCCGTCGGTACATCGACGCCGCCAACCATGCTTCGGAGATCGAGAGGATGGCGGAGGGCGAAAAGACCGGCGTGTTCACCGGAGCCCACGCCATCAACCCCGTGAATGGCGCGAGGGTGCCCATCTACCTGGCCGACTATGTGCTCATGGGCTATGGGACCGGGGCGATCATGGCCGTCCCCGGTCAGGACCAGCGCGACTGGGACTTCGCCACGAAGTACGGCATCGACATCGTTCGCACGGTCTCTCCTCCGGAGGACTGGGAAGGGGAGGCATACACGGGCGATGGCCAGACGATCAACTCGGGCTTCCTGAACGGTCTCGACATGGCTGAGGCCAAGACGAAGATCATCGAGTGGCTCGTCGAGGAGGGCATTGGCTCGGGGACGATTCAGTATCGGTTGCGCGACTGGTTGATCTCAAGGCAGCGCTATTGGGGATGCCCAATCCCCATGATCGA
>JBAPYG010000413.1:0-2224 GCA_049284615.1 Acidimicrobiia bacterium | reverse complement strand
GCTAGGAAGTGCGTGTCGAGGCCGTCATCGAGCAGCGCGTCGATGTTCGTCGTCTCCAACACCTCGCGGGCAAAGCGGCTCACCGCATATGCGTCCTCGTTGGTGCCGTTGGCCCCACCTATCACCGCCAGCGCATCCCCCCCGTCCTCGTCCTTTATCAGCTGGAGACGGTTGGCCACGATGTCCAACGCCTCCGACCAGTCCACCACCTCGAACTCACCGTCACGACGGATGAGAGGTCTGGTGAGACGATGCTCCGATCGCAGGTACTCGAACCCGAAGCGATCCTTGTCCGACAGCCAGCCGTGGTTGGTGTGATCGTTGTCGACTCCGACGTGACGAAGGATCTCGTTCTGCGAGGCGTGGATCTCGATCCGGGGATGGGCGGTGTCGAACATCGACGAGCTCTCCACCTTCTGGAGGTCCCACGGGCGGGCCCGGAAGCGGTATGGCCTCGCCGTCAGCGCTCCCACCGGGCAGATCTGCACTGTGTTGCCAGAGAAGTACGAGGAGAAAGGGTGGTCCGGGAACGTGTTGACCTGGGTGGTGTTCCCCCGATCCTTGAACTCGATGAGTGGGTCACCGGAGATCTCATCCGAGAAACGGGTGCAACGGGCACAGAGGATGCATCGCTCCCGGTCGAGCAGCACGAGATCCGAGATGGGGATGGGCTTCTCGTAGTTCCGCTTGATCTCGACGAAGCGGCTCTCCCCGGGGCCGTAGGCCAGGGCCTGGTCCTGGAGGGGGCACTCACCGCCCTTGTCACAGACGGGGCAGTCGAGGGGGTGATTGGCGAGCAGGAACTCGAGTATCGCCTCCTGCGACTTCTTGACGTCTGCGTTCTCGGTGTCGACCACCATCCCGTCGGCGACGGGGTTGGTGCAAGCGGTGACGATCATCTTCCCCCGTGGGGTCTCGATCTCGACGAGACACATCCGGCACATCCCGACAGGGCTCATCCGCTCGTGCCAACAGAAACGGGGGATGTAGGTGCCGTTGTCCTGCGCCGCCTTGATCAGCATCTCACCCGCAGGCACCTGGTGCTCCGCACCGTTGATGGTGATCGAGACGAGCTCGCTCATGCCCCGAATCCCATCACTTCTGGGGGGCGACCCCCAGACCCCCGCTCGCCGCTCACGGCACGGCCCACGTGTTCGGGGCGGTCACCTCGAAACATCTGAAGAAACCTCACCCGCGGTCACCCTCCTGCGAGAGATCTGCAGACGATCGCCCCGAGCCAACGCCGATCTCAACGCGCTGCGAGCCGGTGGTGTGACGGGCCGCCGCCCTGGGTTTCACGGCTCCGGGAAAGGGACAGCCATTTCCAATGTGGCGATCTACCTCGTCGCGGAAGTAGTCCCTGAGGGCCAGGATAGGGGATACCGCTGACGGCCCCAGTGGGCAGATCGTCGTCATCTTGGGGGGCCATGCCAGATCGATGCTTATGCCGTCGGACACGTCCACGAGGAGGTCGAGGTCGACAGCGCGGCCCTCCCCTTCTTCGATGCGCCGGAGGATCATCTCCATCCAGGTGGTCCCCTCGCGGCACGGCGTGCACTGCCCGCAGGACTCGTGCGAGAAGAAGCGAACCACCCTCTCGGCGGCACGGACCATGCAGGTGTCCTCATCCATCACGATCACGGCCCCCGAGCCGAGCATCGATCCTGCGGCTGCCGTGGCCTCCTTGGTGATCTCTAGGTCGAGGTGCATCCCGGGAACGAACCAGGGTGCGGAGGCACCGCCGGGAATCCAGGTCTTCAGCTCCTTGTCGTCCCGCATCCCACCACCGATTTCGTAGATGAGGTCGCGCCAGGTGATCCCATGGGGCAACTCGTAGTTGCCGGGCCGGTTCACGTGCCCGGACAGCGACATCATGAAAGTGCCGGTGTCGCTGCTGTCGGTGAGAGCGCTGTACTCACCGGCGCCCATGCCGAGGATGTGAGGGAGGTTGGAGACCGTCTCCACGTTGTTGACGATCGTCGGCATCATGTACAGGCCCTTGGCGGCCGGGAAGTAGGGCGGCTTGAGCCGAGGCTCCCCGCGCAGACCCTCGAGTGAGTTGATGAGGGCGGTCTCCTCACCACAGATATAGGCGCCGGCACCGAGGTGAACCGTGAGCTCGAGGTCGTAGTCGGAGCCGAAGATCCCGGCGCCGAGATAGCCTTTCTCGTAGGCCTCGTCTACGGCCTGCTGGACACGGCGAGCCGGCTTCGGGTACTCACCC
>JBAPYG010000412.1:0-2446 GCA_049284615.1 Acidimicrobiia bacterium | reverse complement strand
CCACGTCTCCATTCCGGAGGTCGGCAACGGCTCGTTCCTCGAGACTCCCATCGTCGGTCACAACCTCTGTCGTGTCGGGAAGGAAGGCCGCCAGCGAATCGAGCGCCCCGGAGGCGAGACGGACACTGCGCATCTCCAGCCAGTGACCGAGGAGCATCACGTCGATCAGAGTCACCAGCTCCCAGAAGAAGTCCTCACCGAGGTCTCCCCAGATCACGGTGGCCATGCTGAACACGAAAGCAACGGTGATGGCGAGTGAGATCAGGGTCATCATCCCGGGCCGTCGGTCCAGTAACTCCGGCCACGCCATCCTTAGGAAGGGAAGGCCCCCGTAGACGAAGATCGCGGTGGCGATCACCGGGACGATCAGGTCGCTCCCCGTGAACTGGGGCGCGCCATACCCGAGCCAATCTTGGATGGTCTCGCTCCAGACGAGCACGGGGACGCTCATGGCCAGGCAGACCCAGAACCGGCGGCGGAACATCTCCTCGTGGCCGGAATGGTCGACTGTGTGATGGTCGTGGCCCCCGGCGGTGTGGTCGGATGCGTGATCCCGTGACATGTCGCTCGTCTGCGAGTCGTCTTGGTCGGGCATATGGCTCATATGCGAGTCGTCTTGGTCGGGCACAACGCTCAGGGCCTCCCGTCGTCGAAGACGTGGATGGTGCCGCCGTGGGCCGACACGGGAGCGGCACACCGGGTCAAGGCGGGTGAGGGTGCCAGGAGGATTCGCATACGGGCGGAATGGTACGGCCGGGCCTGAGGTTTCACAGGCCAGGTAGCCTCGAGGGAGCAATGACGAAAGTAACTGCACCGGCGATCAGGGACCGAAAAGGCGGGCCCAAGATCGCCATGGTCACCGCCTACGACTATCCAGGGGCCGTGATCGCCGATCGCGCCGGGATGGACATCATCCTCATCGGCGATTCGGTGGCAAACGTCGTGCACGGCATGGAGACGACGCTGGAGATCGGGATCGACGAGATCGTCCTGCATACGAGGGCCGTGAAGCGGGCCAAGCCCAACGCCCTGGTCGTCGCGGACATGCCATGGCTGAGCTTTCATCTCGGTCCAGAAGATGCCGTTCGCAATGCGGGGCGTCTCGTGCGCGAGGGTGGTGCAGAGGCGGTGAAACTCGAAGGAGGCCGAAAGCGTCTCCCCGTCATCGAGGCGATTCTCGACGCCGAGATCCCCGTCATGGGCCATGTCGGCCTGACCCCCCAGTCGGTGCATGCCATGGGTGGGTTCAAGGTACAGGGCAAAGTCGTCGACGCCGCACGCGACATGATCGACGATGCCAAGGCACTATCCGATGTCGGCTGCTTCTCGATCGTCGTCGAGGGTGTGCCCGACATACTCGGTGAGTTGATCACGAAAGAAGTCGACGCCCCCACGATCGGCATCGGCGCCGGGTCAATGACCGACGGGCAGGTGCTCGTGTTCCATGACGTCCTGGGTCTCGGATCCGGGAACTACCCGAAGTTCGTCAGGCCTTATGCTCACCTCGCCGAGGAAGCGGTCGCCGCGCTGGAGGCCTTCAAGTCCGATATCCAGAAGGGCACCTTTCCCGGTGAGGACGAGAGTTATCACGTCCCCGACGAGATAGCGAGCGAGCTCCTCAAGGACGTCTGAGGGCGGCTCCAGCACCTGAGACGACTTCTCCCCCTGATCGTTCTCGCGGCGGCATGTGCCGCACCCCTCCTCGAGGGGTTCGAGACGTCGGACATCACCGTGGGCGATGCGGAGCTGACCGTTGCCGTGGCAGACACCGGCGGCGAGCGAACCCAGGGACTCAAGGGCGAGACCGCGCTCCCGGCGGGGATCGACGGCATGTTGTTCGTGTTCGAAGAGCCTCGGGTGGCGACGTTTCAGATGCGAACCGTCGGATTCCCCCTCGACATCTGGTGGTTCGATGCGGATGGCGCCCTGCTCGGGAACGCCGAGATGCAGACCTGTCCCGATGGGGCGTGCACCAGCTATGCGTCTCCGGGGGCGATCATGTGGGCGTTGGAGACACCGATGGGGGCTGTCGATTTCACCCCGGGCGCCACGCTCGAATTCCCGTAGACGACAGCCGCCCGTGGCGCGGCCTGCCTGTCGTCGACTGTGGAAAGACCGACAGGCGGGTTAGCATTCCTGGCTGTATCCGGCGACACGCGCCGCCGGCCCCTGCTCCACCGAGTTGGTGGGGCCTTCCGCATGGATGTCCACAGGAGGTGTGATGCGCGACTATGAACTGATGACGATTCATCGGCCAGATCTGGCCGAGAACGACGTCGAGGCCAAGATCGGCGAGCTCGAGACCTTTCTCTCCGGCAGCGAGGCCGAGGTCACCAAGCGGGACCTCTGGGGCAAGCGCCGTTTCGCCTACGAGATCGACCACCTAAGCGAGGGCTACTACTCCGTAGTGTCTTTCAAGGCCGATGCCGACGCCGTCGCCGGCGTC
>JBAPYG010000411.1:0-1765 GCA_049284615.1 Acidimicrobiia bacterium | reverse complement strand
GGGGAAGCGTGAGCGTCACCACCGTGCCCTTGCCCGCTTCGGACTCGACTGTCACGGCCCCATGGACCTGGGCGGCCGCCTCGGCGGCCTCGGGGAGGCCGTCACCCGTGCCCGAGAATTCGGTGGGCTCGGTCAAGGTGGTGAACCCCGGGTGGAAGAGCAGTGGCGATAGATCGGGCGGGCTCACGTGGAGACCGGCCTCACGGGCGACCTCGGCCACCCGGCTCCAGTCGATGCCGGCCCCGTCGTCGGATACCGCCACATCGATCCCGTCATCGACGGCGCGAGCCGCCACCCTGATGACCCCTGTAGCCGGCTTCCCGGCGGCGACACGATCCACGGGCAGCTCGATCCCGTGATCCACGGCGTTGACCAGGAGGTGACGAAGTGGCTCACGGAGGAGGTCGACGATCTGACGGTCGAGTTGCACGTCGTGACCCGACAGCTCGAAACGAACGTCCTTGCTCGAACGGCGCCCCAGGTAGCGGACGAACTGGGGAAAGGTCGACACGGCATCGAAGAACGAGACGTTGGCCAGTGACACGGCCTGGGCCTGTATGTCGGCGATCGAGTCACTCAGGCGTTCCAGCTGTGAACGCCAGGATCGGCGGAACAACTCGGGGTCCGCTCCCTGGATGGAGACCAACGAGAGGTCGGCGATGGCCTCGGCGTCGAGGGCCACCTCGACTATCCGATTGATCAGCCGATACAGGTCGGCGGTGTCGACACGGGTCGCGCCACCGAGCAGAGTCTCAGACACGCCCGTGAGCAGTCCACCGAGACTGCCCACCTCGGGGCCGCGGAGCGGGATGAGATCGGGGGACTCGGCCGAGGTGATGGTCGACGGGTCATCGAGCATCGTGCGGAGCTCGGAGTCTTCGGGTCGGTCGATGGCCGAGGCGAGTCGTCCCGCTATCGCCTCCATGACCACCGCCTGGCCCGTGTCCACCGAAGCACCTTCTTCTACCTGTCGCCACATCTCTTCGAGACGGGTGGCCGCCTCCCTGATCAGGGGGTAGCCGAGGAGGCCGGCCGAGCCCTTGATCGTGTGGGCATCGCGGAGGATGTCGGGGATGGAGGAGGTCTCCAACTCGTCGCGGGCGAGGGCCCGGGCGCCTTCAACGAGACGACGCGAGCGCTCGTCCAACTCTTCCCGGAAAATCCGGGTCAGTTCAGGGGTATTTGGATCCAATGAGGGTGTCCCTAGCCAACAGACTCTCTATCGGCAGACAGGTCGTGCGTCCTAAGGAGATGCCGAGCGCCATTCGAGCGTTCGGGCTCTCGAGTGAGACTCCTAGCCCTCCAGGCCCTCTGGAGGGGCGGCTACTCCCATTCGATCGTCGCCGGGGGCTTGGACGAGATGTCATAAGCGACCCGATTGATGCCTGGTACCTCATTGATGACTCGTGACGAGATTCTCTCGAGAACGTCGTATGGAATTCGCGCCCAATCGGCCGTCATGGCATCTTCCGACGTCACGGCACGGACGATCAAGGGGTAGGCGTAGGTGCGTCCGTCCCCCTGGACACCAACCGTCTTCACCGCGGGAAGGACGCCAAATGCCTGCCAGATCTCACGGTAGAGCCCGGCTCGCCTGATCTCCTCGACGATGATCTTGTCCGCGGCTCGCAGTAGATCGAGACGCTCCAGCGTCACCTCACCGATGATCCGCACCGCCAGGCCCGGGCCCGGGAACGGCTGACGCCACACGATCTCCGGGGGCAACCCGAGCTCCTCGCCCACGGCACGGACCTCGTCCTTGAAC
>JBAPYG010000410.1:0-2081 GCA_049284615.1 Acidimicrobiia bacterium | reverse complement strand
GCGAGGGGGCGAGTCTCTTTGAAGAGTTCGAGGCTGTTGCTCACGATTTCGACACCCTTCTCGATGGGTGACCCGAGATGCGGCGTACCAATGGCAACGAGGTGCGTTGTCAGGTCGGCCCATCGATATCCGCAGGAGAGAGCAGCTACTACTGCGCTTTGATTGACCAGGCCACCCATCGAATGACCGATCAGTGCAACTTCCTCGACCGGGACGGGCCACGCCAGCCGGACAACTTCGAGGAGGTCTGCCAAGTCTTGGCCGTTGTCCGCCACTGCCCGCCCGGTGTTGTAGCGCAGGCGAAGCACAGAGAATCCGTCATCCTGCAACTCTTCAGTCAACTTCGAACTGTGGTCGGAGCGCCAGAATCGTTCGGTCTCGCCGAAGCCGTGGAGCAACACCAAGAGACGGCCAGTGGGATTGGGCAAGGCCCGACTCAGCGAGGACCGCGATGCGTATAGGTGACTCCCGTCCAGGTCACGAAGGCCAAGTTCGATACGTAGCGAACTCTCTTCAGACTCCAGCCTGTCGCCCCACACACCGTTGAATATCGACTGCACGTATCTCCCCCTTTGGGTTTCCCAGATGGGACGCGAATCCGTGTGGCCACTACCGAGCTCGGATGCGAGTGAGATCGCCGAGCCGAGCGCCGAACTCCCGAAACGAATCGCCTTGTACACCGAGGTGGTCAGGCCACCAACCAAGCGTCGAGCAGGCTCGAACGTTGGCCCAGCCACGCCGAACCAGCGGTCGAGGATTGCCATGTGCATGCCCTCGACAGGGGCGACAACCCATTCGGCTGTCAAAGTGATCAACTCCCCGACGCCATCCAGACTGGTCCGAACGTTTTGATCGTCGGTCGATAGGCGGGGGCCAGCGCTCACCTGCCAGAGAGTAGAACCCAAGCAGGAGAACGGACCCTTCGGACCTCGCTGGGGTCTGCAAGGGCCGACCTGCTGAGACCGCAGGAGCCGAGAAGGGAGCGGCTCTTGGGCCTGCAACATCTTGTTCGTTCCTGACTGATGTCTGACGATCCGTTGTTGGGACTCATTTGACAGGTTTCTTGCTGTCTTGCTTGTGACCCTGAGGTTGGCGCCGGATCCACTGTGATCGGGGCATCCGAGATCGGCCCGGGACTCGAACTTGGGGCATGACAGCCCGACTCTCCACTATTGCGCCATCGGCCGAACTCGAGACACTGGTCCGAGACATCGCTCGCAGCGGAGAAATCCTGAGACCGATGCGGGCCATGGGCAGGTTGTCCGAGCTTGCTGTGCGATCTGCGCACCATGAGGCGTACGCACACCTGGCGCCACTCGCACACAACTACAAACAAGATCCGCTTGCTGCCTACCTGGCGGTCCATGCCCTGGCCGAAGTCGCTCACCGTGACGTGGACGATCTCTTTTGCCGACTGCTGGCTACCGACGACGAAGGCCTCTCCCAACATCTTGCCTGGGCGTTCAGTCGGCGCCGACCAATGCTCAAGGTCCTGCCCCATCTAGAGGCGATGATCGGGCGTGGAGGGTTCGACCGGATGATGGCGGAGTTGGCGATGGAGACCTGGCTGAGCGAAGTCCCCGAAATCGGTTGGCGGCTCGACCGAGAACTAGCCCGCGGGCTCAACGAGGGCGGTAGATCCGCACCGACCCCCTCAAAGCCGTCCCGAGGCAACGGACTGCGCATCGCCCAGGTCCTCATGCAGGGTCGTGTCGACGCCGATCTGACGGCAGCAGGCAACGATGGAGACGGCGGGGGTCTCATCACGCTCCAAGTCGGGCTCTCGCGCGAGCTTGCCGACCACGACTCCGTCGACGCCGTCTACCTCATCGCCAGAGCAATAGACGACGGAACATCACGATTCACCGGGCGGACTCAACCCCTCGGAGATGGAACCCTCGCACGTCTCACATTTGGCCCGTCCGGATACCTGACGACCGGCGATTTGTGGCCCCACAGACTCGAACTCGAAAAGGAGCTGCGCGCATTCCTGGCCGAAGTTGGCCCCTTAGACGCGATTCACCTCAGGTTCGCCGACGTCGGGACCTTCGTCGCAGCCAGGGTGGCCGACGAGCTGGGCA
>JBAPYG010000409.1:0-2459 GCA_049284615.1 Acidimicrobiia bacterium | reverse complement strand
CCTAAGCAACAGTGCTCACCCTACGGACGAACGAAGCATCTAGCCGGGTGACAGCACTTGCACTCCGCCCATAGCCGGCAATATCGCGCACCTGAGGTTTAGCCCTTCCAGGCTCTACGACGACACCGACTCGAGCAGTAGGTGCGAGGTCGGCCACGTCCCAACTGTGCTACCTCGGCGCCGCACTGCGGACAAGCTGACCCTTGTTCGTCGTTCCCAGGACGGGACAGGGCTTGAGCGGCCCTGGTCAGCAAACCGGCCCACTCGCCCGGAACCTGATCCCGGAGCTCGAGGAGCTGGCGGGCAAGGTCACTCACCGGTTCCCCTTCCTGCTTTCCGGTTGTCCTCACCTGTCTTGATCTTGTGGCATGGGTGACACAACGCCTGCAGGTTCTCCCGGTCAGAGAATGCGCCGCCATCCGCAAGCGGGACCATGTGGTCGACGTCGGTCGACGGAGCGCCACAGCGCCGACAGTTCGGCTCCTCCCGCTTCACCCGGTCCCGGAGAATCCGCCAATGCTCAGATTGGTAGCTCTTCGACCGTTCCGGGTGAGCCGCCTTGTATTTCGCCCACCCTGATTTGAGCCCACCATGCTTCTCACAACGCGACCCGCCCGGGACCGCAAACCCGCCACAAAGTAGACAGAGGCGCTTAGGCACGACCAGCCCCCACACATTTTTTCACGGGCCCGGCCACATTGCACTCGTCGGCGGTCCCTAGGGGAATAACGGACCTCATCCCCGGACTCGCAGGGAGTGTTGGAGGCACAGAAAGAACGGCATCACTCCGTCCTCCCGGTTCCGGGTTAGCGTCCTCCGTGGTCGCCGGCTTCGCCCATGGCCCAAAGTGAGGCAAGGACGTTCCGGTACTCTCGGCTCGATGGCGGCCAACAAGCTCCGATACTGCCCTGAATGCGCCATCGAAGTGCCCGCCGATGCTCGGGTATGTCCTGACTGCGGCCACGTTCTGGCCAAGTCGGTCTCTGGGGTTGTATTAGTGGTGATCGCAATAGCGCTGGCATGTGCCCTCGTGGTGGCGCTCTGGGCCACTTCTACGGGTCCGCCGGTCGACCCCGGGTTATGAGCCCGGGTCTCAAAGGCTGAGCAGGCGAATGGGGTCATCAGGCGCACTCCCACCGACGTCTCACTGAGCACTTCCTCGAGGCGACCACATCAGCGAGTTGGTCGAGAGGGTTCCTCGAACGGGCCGGGTAGGGGTGCCTCGGAGCTGTTCGCCGATACAAACGGAAAGATGGATCCCCACCTCGGCCCACTCGGCGTAGCCTCCCCCCATGCCGGCAGAACCTGAGTCGACGGGACATCCGCTACTCCAGAGATGTGCTGCCTGTGGTATCGACTTCGACCACGACGTAGCGAAGTGCCCCGACTGTGGGCAGCGCACCGCAATGGGAAGGCGAAAGGCCATCATCTTTGCGATTGTCGTCGTCACCGTCGTCGCAGCACTCGCAGCGATCTGGGCATACGCGATCAACCCCATTAGTCCCGACTTCTGAACCGTCATGAAGTCTTCTAATGGCCGCTCGACGCCGGTACTCACGTTCATAACCCTGCGATCCGATCCGTCTCGGCGTCGAAGTCATCGTCCGCGCCCTGGGGGTGTTCCCCCGCTAGGGGGGAGACACCGCCCTTAGGGTGTTCCGAGGTGTTCCCGAAGGTGTTCCCGTTAGAAACCCCTGGTAGTGGTGGGTTTCGGTGGGGGTGTTCCGGGGTGTTCCCGAAGGTGTTCTGGGGTGGTGTTCCGAGGTGTTCCGGGGTTTTGGGAACACCCTGTTGACGTCGTTTTCTGAATCTGACGGCCTTGGCGATGTCCGCTCGGCGCCTGCCATTACCTGAGTCTCTGAGATTCTTCTGAACGGTTGGGATGCCGGCGTCTTCGGGAAGTCCGCGTTCGTCGATCTGATAGACGAGGTCGATAAGCCATTGCTCAGCGAAGGCCACCGGTGTCTCGTAGGTGAGTATCCCGTTCGTTGTGGTCCGGCTGACGGTGACTGTCTCGGGAATCCACGGTTGCCGGCCCTTTGTCCGGGTGAATGTGAGACTCCCACCGACGTTTTGAGTTAGCTGCCAGACGATGTCGAGCTTGTCTTCTTTGGCGGACGATCTCCGAGATCCTCTGGTGGCGTCTTTGCCGAGATGATCGAGCCGTATGTAGGTGATGCCCAGCCGTTTGAACCGTCGCTCGGTGTGTCTCCACAGCCCCGTATAGGTGTCGGTAGCGTTCTCGTCGCCCTCGACAACCGCTGACAACGTGTCGATGACCACCAGAGCGGCGTCGTTGTGCTCCACGATCGCTTCGAGGAGTTGTCCCCCCTCTCGTTCATTCAGGGGTGGCAGATCGATCAGTTGGTAGTAGTGGAGATGTTCCTCCAAAACCTCGAACCTGGGGTGATCCGGCGTGTAGCCAAGGTCGGTCAGACGTTCGTAGAGATCGTCGGAGT
>JBAPYG010000408.1:0-4336 GCA_049284615.1 Acidimicrobiia bacterium | reverse complement strand
TCGACCATGATCCCGATCCTGGTGCACAGCTTCTCGACGAGGTGCATCTCGTGTGAGGAGAAGACGATGGTGGTCCCGCCCGAGGCGGCCTGCTGGAGGAGGTTGCGGATTAGTCTCGCCGAGACGGCGTCTACCCCCTCGAATGGCTCATCGAGGAAGAGGACGGGAGGGCGGTGGATGATGGCGGCCCCGAGTGCGATCTTCTTTCGCATGCCCCGGGAGTAGTCACCGATCAGCTTGGAGCCCGCCCCGGCCAGGTCGAGCATCTCGAGCAGCTCACCTCTTCGCTTCAGGGCCTCGGCCCGGTCGAGGCCGTGCATGGCCGCGGTGAAGTCGAGGAGCTCGGCTCCTGTGAGCCGCTCGTACAGGTTGAATTCCTCCGGGAGGACACCGATCCGCGACTTGACCTCGGTGGGAGAGTCCCAGGTGTCGTACTCACCGATGCCGACTGCTCCCGCACTGGGGCGGAGGAGGCCCACGATGCACTTGATCGTCGTGGTCTTCCCTGCGCCGTTCTGCCCGAGCAGGCCGTAGAACTCACCAGGCATGATGTTGAGGTCGACGGTGTCGACAGCGGTCGTCTTCCCGAATCTGCGCACGAGGCCGCGGGACCACACAGCCGGGCGGGTCTGGGCGTGGTCGAGCATCGGGTCGTCGGCTAGGGACTGGGTCACTGGGAGGGAGTATCGACGGAAAACCGCCATAAATGAACTCATAGGTGCCGGAAGCCCTCGGCGTCACCGTCCTGGAGTGAAATCAGTCACGTGGTGACTGTACGGTGGGACCGTCTTGAAGTATCAGGCCCTCTATCGCAAATACCGTCCACAGACCTTCGACGACGTCATCGGGCAGGCACACGTCACGACCACCCTCTCACGCGAGGTCGCCGACGAGAGAGTGGCCCACGCCTATCTGTTCACCGGCCCGCGGGGCACGGGCAAGACGACCACCGCCCGGATCCTCGCCAAGGCCCTCAACTGCGAGAATCGAAACAGCGATGGCTCACCCTGCAACGTGTGTGGCAGCTGTGTGTCCATCACCGAGGGGAACAGTCTCGACGTCATGGAGCTCGATGCTGCCTCCCACAACTCCGTCGACGACATCCGCGATATCAAGCTGAGCGTGACCACCGTCGCCTCGGCGGCCACCTCCAAGAGGGTGTTCGTCCTCGATGAAGCGCACATGCTCTCGAAGGCGGCGGGTAATGCGCTGCTCAAGACGCTCGAGGAGCCTCCAGAGCATGTCCATTTCGTCCTGGCCACGACCGAGCCCTACAAGCTCCTCGACACCATCCGCAGCCGTACCCAGCGCTTCGACTTCCATCCGGTCGCGGTCGAAGAGCTCGCCGGCTACCTGAGCTCGATCGCCGATCGTGAGGGCTACAAGACCGACCCGACGGCCCTCATCGCGATCGCACGGCATGCCGGCGGCTCCGTGCGCGACTCCTTGTCCCTGCTCGAGCAGGTGGCCGCCCTGGGGTCGGGAACGGCCGACGTGGCAGGTGTTCGCCGGGCCCTCGGCCTCGCCGACTCCGAAGCGTTCTCACGGCTGGCCGAGGCCATTGCCGGCCAGGATGCCAAGGCAGGTCTCGAGCTTGTCGCCGAGTTGGCGGCGACCGGGGTCGACCTGCGCCGCTTCGTCTCCGAGACCGTGGGCTTCTTTCGTGGGGTGTTCCTCGCCCACTACGCCCCGAACCTGGCAGAGATAGCCGATGAGCCACCTGAGGTCTACGAGTCATGGCGCAAGGCTGCCCAACAGATCACCTCGAACGACGTGCTCCGCGCGGTCGATTTGCTCTCCGAGGCTCTCGTGCGGCTGAGGGAGGGTCGTGAGGAGCGGCTGATGACCGAGTTGGCGATCATCAAGCTCACCCGTCCCGAGACCGCCACCGACCCCCAGGCATTGATCTCGCGTATGGACCGGCTGGAGCGGCGCATGGGAAAGCCGGGTGAGGTGGTGGGGTCGCACACCTCGCCGAAGATGCCGGCACAGCCCGCCGCCCCCGGTTCGTCGTCGGAGAGCGGGACGGGTGGCGAGCCCGTCTCCGAAACCGACGACGAGGAGCTCGCCCGAGCTGCGGCTCCCCTAGTGTCCGAACAGCCCGAGCCGTCGACCGATGCCCCCCCGATCGACATCAGCTTCGAGCAACTACAGAAGATCTGGCCGGGTCTGTTCGGTGGTCTGCGTGATCTCCTGGGCGCTCGTCGCTGGGCGTTCTTTCGCGAGGCCGTCCCTGGAGCTGTCGAGGGCAACACGATCGTCCTCGAGGTCGCCCACGACTTCCATCTCAGCTCGCTGCAACAAGACGACGCAGTCGCTCCGATAGTCGCCGCCAAGGCCAGCGACCTGCTCGGTGGGCCGGTGAGAGTCGCGTTCAGGCTGAAGAGCGATCAGCCGGGCCACGGGGAGGAGGGTGAACGCGTCGATCTGTCTCAGCTGGAGGATCGTCCCGACGCCGAGACCGACCCTGCCGCATTGCTGCAAGCCGAGTTGGGTGCTCGAGTCGTCGATGACTGAAGTCTGAGATCCTCATCGAGGTACCCTGAGCACTATGAATCGTCAGCCCGACATGCGCGAGATCATGAAACAGGCGCAACAGATGCAGGAGCAATTGGCCAAGACCCAGGCCGAGCTGGCCGAGCGCCGCTTCGAAGGCTCGGCAGGCGGGGGGATGGTGACGGCGGTCGTCACCGGCGGCCCGGAGCTCGTCGAGATCAAGATCTCCCCAGATGTCGTCGACCCCGAGGACATCGAGATGTTGGAAGACCTGGTCGTGGCGGCCGTCCGTCAGGCCATGGATGAAGCCGTGCAGACCACCAACGAGGAGCTGGGTGGCCTCACGGGGGGCCTGGGCGGTCTCCTCGGTTGATGTTCGAAGGGCCGGTACAACGTCTGATCGACGAGCTGGGTCGTCTTCCCGGCATCGGTGGCAAGTCTGCGCAGCGTCTCGCCTTTCACCTCCTGACCGTCGAGGAAGCCGACGCCCGGCGGCTCGCCAGCGCCATCACCGACATGCGTGACCAGGTCGGCCAGTGCGAGAGGTGTTACAACGTCGCCGCCGGCGAGTTGTGCTCGATCTGTCGTGACACCCGGCGCGACGACAGCGTGGTCTGTGTCGTGGAGCGCCCTCAGGACATCGTCGTCGTGGAGCGTACCCAGGAGTTCCGGGGGCGTTATCACGTCCTGGGAGGCTCGCTGTCGCCGATCAATGGCATCGGGCCGGGCCAGCTACGTTTCGAGGAGTTGCGCCAACGCATCGGCCCCGAGGGCATCGAGGAGCTCATCGTCGCCACCAATCCGACCGTCGAGGGAGACGCCACCGCGATGTACATCGCCCGTGAGTTCAAGCCTTTGGGTTTGAGGGTGACCCGTCTCGCATCCGGGCTTCCCGTTGGGGGCGACCTCGACTACGCCGACGAGCTCACCCTTGGCCGGGCCCTCATCGGTCGCTCCGAGCTCTGATCGCCCGATTGGGGAGGAAAACCAGGCTCGCTCCGACACGCGCGTGATGGCGGCGCGTACTGTGCCTCTTGTCACGCCCTGGAAGGAGGAGCATGAACAAACAGCAGTACGCCAACATGATGGAGCGACGGCAGTTTCTGAAGATGGCATCGATGGGTGCCCTCGGAGCAGCCGCGCTCGCAGCCTGTTCGTCGGGTGACCCCAGTGTCGACGAGGCCGCCGGAGACGACAGCCTCCCCGAGTTGGAGTGGGAGATCGCGACCAGCTGGCCCACATCCTTGGACACGATCTTCGGCGGGGCACAGACCTTTGCCGAGCGAGTCTCGGCGATGACCGGTGGCAGGTTCATGATGACGGCGCAGCCCGGCGGTGAGGTCGTACCGGCCTTGGAGATCCTCCAGAACGTCCAGACCAACTCGATCGACGGTGGCCACACGGCGTCCTACTACTACGTCGGTCTCGACCCGACCACTGCGTTCGGCACGGCGGTGCCGTTCGGTCTGACGGCACGGCAGAACAACGCCTGGCTCTATGACGCCGGTGGTCTCGAGCTGATGCAGGAGTTCTACGCCGACCGCTTCAACGCGATCCAGTTCCCCGCCGGCAACACCGGCGTGCAGATGGGGGGCTGGTTCAACAAGGAAGTCAACTCCCTCGCCGACCTCCAGGGTCTCGTCATGAGGATCCCCGGACTCGGTGGTGGCGTGATGACAGAGCTCGGGGTCACCGTCCAGGTCTTACCTGGTGGTGAGATATTCCAGGCCCTACAAACCGGCGCAGTCGATGCTGCCGAGTGGGTGGGCCCTTACGACGACATCACCCTTGGCTTCCAGGACGTCGCCGACTTCTACTACCACCCCGGATGGTGGGAGCC
>JBAPYG010000407.1:0-1663 GCA_049284615.1 Acidimicrobiia bacterium | reverse complement strand
GCCGCCGGGTGCTCCGCACACCTGGCCGATTATCGGTGGGATGGACATGAGCCGGAGACCCTCGACATCACGGTCGCCGTGGCCCGGGCCATCGAAGACGGCCGGCTCCCCCGCTCCGAGGGAGATCGTGGCCCCATCGCCATCCAGGACCCCTGTCATCTCCGACACGCGCAGCGAGTGGTGGCCGAGCCCAGGGCCGTCCTGGCCGCTGCCGGTTATGTCGTCGTCGAGACCGACCCGGTCGCACTCTGCTGCGGGGCCGCAGGGATGTACACCATCCACCAGCCGGAGGCCTCCAGCCGCCTGGGAAGCCAGAAGGCCGACCAGGTGCGACGCACAGGCCTGAGCAAGGTCGCATCGGCCAACCCCGGATGTGAGATGCAGCTGCGGAGCCATCTCGAGCCGAGCTATGACATCAGACATCCGATCGAGTGGTACCTCGATGCCCTGACAGCGGACTCGAGGGACTGAGCGGTATGGTCGAGGCCTTGACAGAGTCCACTGGGGAGCCGACGCGCACCAGCGCGTTGAAGCGATACGCGATTCTGGCCTACGGAGCCATCGGGACGATGGCGGACGTGGGTCTCATGGTGCTGGGAAGTCTGCTCGTCGGTCTCTCTGTCGCCGTTCTGCTCGGTGGATTCGGGCTGGTCGAGGTCCTGGCCGAGGACATGTCGACCGGCGAGCTGCTCATCTCGGCGATCGTCCTGGCCGTCATCGGCCTGTTCTGCCTGGGAGTCGCCTCCGAGGGCCCCCTCGGGCGGGGTCGGCGCCTGGTCGGCTTCCGGCTCTGGGAGGTGGGGATCGGCCGAACCCTGGCGGTCTTTGCCACGGGTTTCGTCGCCCTCCTCCTCTACGACTTGCTCGGTGACCTGCTCGAGGGTGTGCCCACACCCCTCTACAAGGGCACCGAGGGCTTCCGTGCGGTGGGCATCGCCGGGATGACGGTGATGCCACTTCTCGGTGTCCCTCTCTCGCTCCTGGTCAGGGCCGCTCCCGACCGGTTCTCATGGGTACGTCAGGCCGATATCCCCGTGATGTTCGTCGTCTGGACGGTGGCGGCCATGATGATCCTCACCTAGGCCGCTCAGATCGCCTTGGAGTAGACGAGCATCTCACTGGGCTCGCCGCCGAACCTGACGATCGCCTCGGCCGTCCATCCCAGGTTGGGCAGCTTGATGTCGACGTAGTCCGCCGAGCGCTCCGCCGCCAGGTCGAGGAGGCCATCGAACAAGGTGAGCAGGCCGTCCGGGGTGGTGGCGAACCACCTGGTTCGGATGGAATCGTGCTCGTGTTCGTCGATGCTCACCCAGCCGGCCGGCGACTGCAGCAGCTCACCACCCGAGGTCACGTCGCGCGGCCGGGCCGTCCGCCACTGCCAGCCGAGTGCGACCAGCTCTCTGCCCTCACGCGCCAGATCGCTCGCCGCCCAGAACAGCCAGGCCGCCTCGGCGTCAGAGCCTGGTGCGGGCCTCAGCCGGTATTGGTCGGGAGCGCGATGACCGGGGTCCACCGGGAGCTCGCCATGGACCCAGCTGGACACGACCCGATAGCCGAGACCCGTCACCTGCGATTGGGCGGCCGAGTTGTCCGCCTCGGTGGCGAGACGCATCACCCGAGCTCCCCTCTCCCGGGCCCAGTCCACCCCGGCGTGGTTGAGGGC
>JBAPYG010000406.1:0-1997 GCA_049284615.1 Acidimicrobiia bacterium | reverse complement strand
CTGCCCGACGAGAAGGCGACCCGTCGCATGCAGGAGATCTACCTCGAGCCTGTGAAGCCCGAGCTCATCGGCCAACGCGTCCACGAGATCAAGTCGGCGGGGATCGTGACCGCGGCGAGCCTCACCCCGCAACGTGTGAGCGGTTGGGCCCCGATGGCGCTCGAAGGCGGTCTCGACATCCTCGTCATCCAGGGGACGGTGGTGTCGGCGGAGCATGTGTCGAGCCGCGAAGAGCCCCTCAACCTGCGGGAGTACATCGCCGGTGCCCCGGTTCCGGTGATAGTGGGCGGCTGTGCCAGCTATTCGACGGCCCTCCACCTGATGCGCACCGGGGCAGTGGGCGTGCTGGTCGGCGTGGGCCCGGGGGCCGCCTGCACGACCCGTGGAGTGCTCGGTGTCGGCGTGCCTCAGGCGACGGCGATAGCCGACGCGGCCGGTGCCCGTATCCGATACCTCGACGAGACCGGACGATACGTCCATGTCATCGCGGACGGCGGCATGCGAACGGGCGGTGACGTTTCCAAGGCCATTGCGTGTGGCGCGGACGCCGTGATGATCGGCTCACCCCTGGCATCGGCCACCGAGGCCCCGGGCCGGGGTTACCACTGGGGAATGGCAACGTTCCATCCCACTCTCCCCCGGGGAGCCCGCGTGGATGTCGGCGACCGGGGCACGCTCCAGGAGATCCTGGTCGGCCCGGCGCATGAGAACGACGGCAAGCGCAATCTCTTCGGTGGTCTCCAGGTATCCATGGCGACGACTGGCTACTCCGACGTCAAGGAGTTCCAGAAGGCCGAGGTGATGATCGCCCCGTCGCTCCAGACCGAGGGCAAGGCGTTGCAAAGGTCACAAAAAGTCGGAATGGGATGACGCTCGAAGCCAATGAGCCGACAGTCCTGGTCGTCGACTTCGGCGCCCAATATGCCCAACTGATCGCGCGGAGAGTCCGTGAGGCGCATGTCCGCTCCGAGATCGTCTCCCGGGACATCTCGGCGGCCGAGATCAGGCAGCGTCGCCCCATCGGGCTGATCCTCTCGGGTGGTCCCGCCTCGGTGTACGCCGAAGACTCGTATCGCATGGACCCCGAGATAGTCGAGCTCGGCATCCCCATCCTCGGCATCTGCTACGGCCACCAGCTGTTGGCGGTCCTCACCGATGGCGAGGTGGCCAACACCGGTGGCGCCGAATTCGGGAACACCACCCTCGACTTGGTTGGCGACTCCTATCTGCTCACTGGTTTGCCGGCCAGCCAACAGGTGTGGATGTCGCACAACGACGAGGTGACGGGTGTACCGCCCGGCTTCGTCTGCGTGGCTCGCTCGGAAGGGGCCCGGGTGGCGGCGATGGAGGACCGCGAGCGGCGTCTCTATGGGGTGCAATTCCACCCGGAGGTTGCGCACACGCCGCGCGGCAACGAGATCCTGCAACGGTTTCTCTATGACGTCTGCGATGCCACGCCATCTTGGACCTCTCACTCCATAATCGAGACCCAGGTCGAGCTGATCCGGGATCAGGTCGATGAGTCCAGAGTCATCTGCGGCCTCTCCGGCGGCGTCGACTCGGCAGTGGCGGCGGCGATCGTCGCCGAGGCCATCGGCGACCAGTTGACCTGCATCTTCGTCGACCACGGTCTGCTCCGAGCGGGTGAGGCGGAACAGGTGGAGGAGACGTTCCGCTCCCATTTCGACGTCGAATTGATCCATGTCAAGGCCGCAGACCGCTTTCTCGAGCTGCTCGATGGCGTCACCGACCCCGAGATGAAGCGCAAGGTGATCGGCGAGACCTTCATCCGGGTGTTCGAAGAGGCCGCCGCCTCGGTCGGAGACGCCCGGTTCTTGGTCCAGGGCACCCTGTACCCCGATGTGATCGAGTCGGGTTCGGGCTCGGCCGCGACGATCAAGACCCATCACAACGTGGGCGGTCTCCCCGATGACATGAAGTTCGAGCTCGTGGAGCCACTGCGCGACCTGTTCAAGGACGAGGTCCGCAAGCTCGGC
>JBAPYG010000405.1:0-1946 GCA_049284615.1 Acidimicrobiia bacterium | reverse complement strand
GGGTGATCCTCGTCGAGGGCACCGATCGGGTACTTCCGCCGTATCCCGCTTCACTGTCGGCCTCGGCCCGTCGTCAACTGGAGGAGTTGGGTGTGGAGGTGAGGACGGACGCCCTCGTGGAGACGGTCGATGAGAGAGGAGTGACCCTCTCCAACGGCGACCACATCGAATCCGGGACGGTCCTCTGGGCTGCGGGAGTCGAGGCGTCCCCCCTGGGCGCGTCGCTCGGGGAAGTAGATCGAGCCGGTCGCGTGAAAGTGGAGAGCGACCTGTCGGTCCCCGGTCATCCCGAGGTGTTCGTCGTAGGCGACCTGGCGATCGTCGAAGGCGTGCCCGGCGTGGCACCGGCGGCGATGCAGATGGGCCGTCACGTGGCCCATCTCATCGCCAGTGGCGAGCGGGAACCGTTCAGGTACCGGGACAAGGGCTCGCTGGCGACGATTGGGCGGGCACGAGCGGTGGCCGACATCAAAGGTCTCCGTTTCGGGGGATTCGCCGCCTGGCTGGCCTGGCTGGCGGTGCACATCTTCTATCTCATCGGCTTCCGCAACCGCTTCTTCGTGCTCGCCGGTTGGGCCTGGCACTACCTGACTTTCCGAAGAGGCGCGCGCATCATCACCGGCGTGCCCGCGGTGCCCCCCTCAGACGGGCCAGTCGATGATCTGTAGCCAGTTGGCGATGATCAGGGCGTTGATGATCAGAGCGATCACGTTGTAGCGAAAGCTCGGCGGAAACGCCCGAGTGAAGGTCAAGACGGTGACGGTTGAGAGGATCGCCGACGCGTCGGTGAGGGGTCGCCACATTCGGACGGGTATGAGCGAGTCGAACCAGGCGATGCCGGCGCACATGAAGCCGAGGGCGCACACGGTGAAGAGGAGGCCACCGATCTGTGTCGAGGTCTTGTTGCCGTCGAGACGCTCCAGGAGACCCGAGCGGAGATTCCAATTGGACGTCGGCCCGCCCAGCGACCCCAAACCCATGAAATGGGCGACACCATGGGCGAAAAGGATTGTGCCGATCGCGGACATCGGGACAATGTAAGGAGATGTGTGCCTTACGAGACCAGGCCGAAGCGGTGCGGGCGAGAGGACTTGAACCTCCACGGGATCTCTCCCACAGGGACCTAAACCCTGCGCGTCTGCCAATTCCGCCACACCCGCGCGCGTGGGAGTCGTGGGCCGCCCGGGACTCGAACCCGGAACCGTTTGATTAAGAGTCAACTGCGCTGCCAGTTGCGCCAGCGGCCCAAAGACCGAATGCTAACTGCCCAGGTTCGACTGGAAGAAGTCGATCCACGTCATCGTCACCACGAACGCGTTCGCGCTCTTTCGCTTTATCAGCGTGCATACGCCGTAGGGCAGGTGGTTCTTCCGATGTCCTGTGCCGTCGGGTTTGATGTATGACTTCGTGAAGTCATCGATCGAGATGGAAAGCTCTTGCGACCACCATCCACGCGCCGCTTGTTCGTTGTTGTCGGCGTGGAGATTCAACCGTGCCCTCCATCCCGAGTCGGGATCGTGATAGGCGGTAGCCCAGGATTTGAACAGCCGCAACGCGGCCGGATCGGCGTTGGCCATCGCGAGCCTTCGAGTGGTCTTGGATCCTTCGCCCCAGTACAACGCGACGCCGGCAACCCAAAGGGGCTGGGCCAGCAATCGCGAAACGTCGTTCCGGGCTCCAGCGCGCAAAACCTGCACCTCACGCCGTCTCTTTCGTTGGGTGTCCCGTGGAATCCCGGGATGCTGAGCATGTCTGCGTTTGATCGCTCTGATCTGCTCTTCGGTGAGGTCGATATCCCGGCACCAGGTGGCGAGGGTGGACTTCTTGACCTCGATGAGGTTCATGATCTCGCCATACGAGTGTCCGAGTCGCCGCAGGCCCCGACCGACTTCGGACTTCTCCCAACGCGAGAGCGACTCAAATGCCTCTACGCGACCGAGCAGCTC
>JBAPYG010000404.1:0-9980 GCA_049284615.1 Acidimicrobiia bacterium | reverse complement strand
CGTCTCGGGCTGGTCACTCGCCGGCGTGGTCAGGAATGTCCAGTTGAACCAGGCCCGCCATTCGATCTGGGCCTGATCGGCCGAGTAGTCGCCATATCTCCCGGCTTCGAAGCCCTCGGCAACTTCTACCTCGAACAGCTCCGGATTCAGGATGGACGGCACCAGCGGATAGGTGGCGATGACGTCGGGGGCCACGACTCTCTCGTTCACCAGTTGGACGAGATCTGACTGTCCGCGCGGGCCCCGGTTGCATCCGGACGGTGGTTCGTCGGAGCTGCAGATCTCGATCCACACGTCCTCGGACTCGAAGACGAGGCGGTCCTCGTAGAACCGCTGATCGCGCTCCAGCCGTCTCCCGACTCCGCTGCTGACATTGGCGGCGAGGAGGCCGACCAGTTCGTCGAACTCGAGGTCGGCGATCGTGGTCTCGGCGGGGTCGTATCCGAGATCGGCCACCACGGTCCCCGGGTCGTTCTGGTTGACCACCGCAGTCAGGCCGAACGAGTCGTTGATGATGGTGTAGATCAAGGTGGCCAGGGCCAGGACGGCAATCGTGAGCATGAGCAGGCATAGGATCTGAAACCACGTGCCCCGTCGTCTCCGCCCCCCCAGGTGACGGAGATACTCCTCCTCGGTGGGGAAGAGATCCCTGCTCTCGCGTTCGAGCGCCTGCACGCTCATTCGTAGGTCTGCCTGAATCGAGCGACGAGACGTCTGCTCAGCGAGTTGAGTCCGAGTGTCATCACGAACAGGGTCAGCCCCACGGCGAAGATCGAGTTGTAGTCGATGGTGTTGTAACCGAGGTCACCGCTGGCGGTCACGACGATGTACCCGGTCATCGCCTGCGCCGGGGCGAACGGGTTGAGGATGTACCCGAAGAGCGAGTCGTCCCACTGGAAGTTGCGGGGCGCGGCACCGGCGGCGAGGGTCACAACCATCGTCTCGCCAACGGCCCGTGATATCGCCACGACGATGCCGGCGGCGATGCCGGAGAGGGCGGCAGGGACCACGATGCGCAGCGAGACCTCGAGCTTGGAGGCGCCCAGCCCGTAGGCCGCCTGGCGAAGCGAGTTGGGAACGGCGCTGAGGGCGTCCTCGGACAGCGAGCTGATGAGCGGCACGATGAGAATCCCCACGACGATGCCCGCGGACATGACGTTGAAGAAGCCGACCGTGCTCTGGCCGAAGACCGAGCGCAGGAGCGGGGTCATGAAGGTGAGGGCGAAGAAGCCATACACGACGGTCGGGATTCCGACCAAGACCTCGAGAACGGGCTTGATGAAGCCCTTGACCCTCTTGGTCGCGTACTCCGACAGGTAGATGGCGGCGGCGAGCCCGATCGGCACGGCGACCACGATCGCAATCACGCTGATCAGGAACGTGCCGAGGACGAGAGGGAGGATCCCGAAGACATTGGCCTGCGGCTGCCACACCGTCCCGGTGAGAAAGTCGAAGAACGAGACCGAGTCTTCGCTGAAGAACAGCCATGACTCCTTGCCCAGCTCGTAGAGGATCCCGACTGTCACCGCTATCGAGACGACGCCGCAGAGGAACAGGAAGCCCCGAATCGCCATCTCGGTCGGTCGAGATCGCCGCTTCAGGGAGTGGGGTGGGGTCTCTTTCTGGAGATCGTCAACCGTCATGTGATCGTCAGGCCTCCTCATCCTGATGACGGGACCCGGTTCCCATGGGAAGAGACCGGGTCCCGTCTTGGCAGATCAGGACTTCCAGTCCGACCTACCAGCCTGCCGCGGCCGCGATGTTGTCGGCGGCCTCCTGCAGATCCGCTTCGGGAGCCGGGAAGTAGCCCACCTCACTGATCACGTCGTTGACGTGCTCGAGGTAGTAGGCGATGAACTCGGCGACCTGGATCTTCTCGTTGATCACCGACTGCGCCGTGTACATGTACAGCGGGCGGGAGATCGGGTAGGTGTTGGCATTGACGCTGTCTGCACTGGGCTCCACGGGGCCGTCCCCGGCATCGACCGCCACCGCCACCAGGACGTCCTGGTTCTCTGCGTAGTAGGCGTAGCCGAAGTATCCGATGGCGCAGGTCGTGCTGGTGTCACCCTCGGTGCACCCGTCTTCTGCGACACCCTGCACCGTAACGTTGTCGTCCTCACCTACCTGGTTGGCGATCGATGACAGGATCGGCGAAGGCTCGTCGGCGTCGTACTCCTCGGGGAAGACCACCTCGTTGAAGTAGTCGAATGTGCCCGAGTCGGTGCCGGGGCTGAACAGGGCGATCGGGTGGGCCGGGAAGTCGGGGTTCACATCCGCCCACGTCGCACCGGAGTCGGCGAGCGAGAAGGCGGTGGCGATCTCCTCGAGGGTCATCTCGGTGGCAAACGTGTTGCCGGTGCTGATGACCAGCGACAGAGCGTCGGTCCCCACCCTGA
This sequence comes from Acidimicrobiia bacterium, assembly GCA_049284615.1. GTDB lineage: Bacteria > Actinomycetota > Acidimicrobiia > Spongiisociales > ZC4RG35 > JANQRA01. Next base: position 7,581 of record JBAPYG010000404.1, on the reverse strand, counting down.
TCGCGATGGGGGCGCGATCGATGCTCTCGCACGAAGCCGTCTCTTCCTCGTCGATGGGTCTCGATGCGTTGGCTATGTCCGATTCGCCTTCGACACAGAAGCGCTCGAGGCCCCCACCCGAGCCTATGGAGTCGATCTGATAGGCCGGCCCGCCCTCGTCCTCCCACAGGGCTTCGATGGCGACCGACAACGGATACACCGTCGAGGATCCGGCGATGCCGACGCTGACTCCGGCCTCGACATCGATCGGGTCGATGGCCGGAAGCCCGAACGCGCCATCGTCCATCGACTCCGTGGTGTCGGTCATGGCCTGCGTGGTGTCGGTGCCGCCGTCCTCGGTGGTGTCGGTCGAGTCGTCACCGCCACATGCGGCAACGACCAAGGCGAGGATGGCCACCAGGGCGAAGAGACGGTTGAACTTCGTTTTCATTCCTTTACCTGCTCCTGTAGGTCTCGGTTGCCTCCGAATGGATCCATGTGGACCCACGAGACGCGCCGAAACGTAAGGAGCGGGCTTAACCCTCAGGCAATGCCGGGGTTAACGGGAGATGAATTCCTTCTGTGTCAGATAGGGGCGGTCACACCGCCCGCGACTGACACAGAACGATGGGTTTGACCCCTAGAGGTGGGCCGTGCTGCGGGCGATGGCGAGGTCCTGGAGGGACACGTGGGCGTCGACCCCGGCGTCGCCGTGGACGCGGGCCCAGGTCCGGTCGGGCTTGAGCTCCCAGGCGAGAGTGTCGTCGGCGAAGTTCACGTCGAGGATCTCGTCGAACCGGAACTGGAGATCGGGGTCCCTGACCGGTGCCAGCGCCTCGACGCGACGGTCGAGGTTCCGGGGCATCATGTCGGCCGAGCCGTAGTAGTACTTGCGGTCCCGGCCACGAGCGCCGAAACGGTAGATGCGGGAGTGCTCCAGGTAGCGGCCGACGATCGATCGCACCCTGATGTTGTCGGAGAGACCGGGGACACCCGGTATCAGACAACAGATCCCGCGCACACAGAGGTCGACCCTCGCTCCCCGTTGTGAGGCATGGTACAGCGACTCGATGATCCCGGCGTCGACGAGTGAGTTCATCTTCATCGTGATCTGCCCGTCGGGCCGCTCGGCCTCGGTCTCGATCAGCTCGACGATGCGGCTCCGCACACCGGTTGGCGAGACCGCCAGCGAGCGGTATCGGGTTTGCCTGCTGTAGCCGGTCAGATAGTTGAAGAGATCGGAGAGATCGGAACCCATGTCCTGGTCGGCGGTGAACACCCCCACGTCTTCATAGGTTCGGGCAGTGCTCTCGTTGTAGTTGCCCGTTCCGATGTGGGCGTAGCGAACGACCCGCTCGCCCTCGCGACGCATGGCCAGGGCGATCTTGGTGTGAGTCTTCAGCCCGACCACGCCATACATGACGTGGACGCCGACGTCCTCCAATCGCTGCGCCCACTCGATGTTTCGCTCCTCGTCGAAGCGAGCCTTCAGCTCAACCAGGGCCACCACCTGCTTGCCCCGCTCCGCCGCATCGATCAGGGCCTGCATGATCTGACTGTCGCTGTTGGTCCGATACAGCGTCATCTTGATGGCGAGCACCGCGGGGTCACGGGCGGCCCGGATCACGAAGGCCTCGACGGTGGATGCGAAGGAGTCGTAGGGATGGTGCGCCATGAGGTCGCCCTGACGGATGACCTCGAAGAAGTCGACCGTCTCCAGACCACTCGGGGAGAGGCGGGCGGGAGTGACGCCGGAGAACACCTCGAACTTGAGCTCGGGTCGATCGAGCTCGAACACGCCCCAGAGACCGGCGAGATCCAACGGGCCGTCGACGCGGTAGACGTCGTCCTCGGTTGCACCCATCTCCCGCATGAGCATGTCGAGCACCTCTTCGGGCATGTCGGGATGGATCTCGAGACGCACCACACGACCGAATCGCCGCTGTGTCAGCTCCGACTCGATGGTCATCAAGAGGTCGCCGCCTTCGTCTTCCTCGACCTCGAAGTCGGCGTTGCGAGTCACCCGGAAGACGTGATGGCCGAGCACCTCCATGCCGGGGAAAAGGGCGTCGAGATGAGCCGCGATCACCTGCTCCAGAGGGACGAAGCGCTCACCGTCGGGAAGAACTACGAAGCGGGGGAGGATCGGGGGGATCTTCACCCGCGCGAACCTGGTGAGCGTGGTCTCCGGGTTCCGGACGAAGATCGCGAGGTTGAGGGAGAGGTTGGAGATATAGGGGAAGGGATGGGCGGGGTCGACCGCCAGCGGGGTCACCACCGGGAACACCAAGTCGACGAATTGGTGATCCAGGAACTCACGGTCCTCGTCGTCGAGGGTGGAGTAATCGCTGAAGACGATGCCCTCCTTGGCCAGGGCCGGTGCGATCTCGGAGAGAAACCGCTTGGAGACCTCCTGGTATTGGGCGTCGACGTCGGAGCGAATCGCAGCCAGTTGCTGGCCGGGGGTCAGGCCATCGGGGGTGGCCGAGCGCAGTCCATGAGCCACCTGCTCTTTGAGCCCGGCCACCCGAACCTGGAAGAACTCGTCGAGGTTCGACGACCAGATCGCCAAGAACTTGGCCTTCTCGAGGAGGGGGAAGTCCTCACGGCCGGTGAGCGAGAACACGCGCTTGTTGAACTCGAGCCACGACAGCTCGCGGTTTATGTAGGTCTCGGGTGTCGTCAAGTCCATTCGCTCAACATCTAAGTCGGCCTTCCTCACCGCTTGGTTAACCGGTTCCGCCGAGACCTCCGATGAGAAAGGACTCGACCCCCGCCGTGACTTCGGCGAGGCGGGAATGGTCGTCGATCAGGGCCCTCGCCGCCGACATGATCGTGTCCTGGATGAGACGCCCGGCCAGATAGTCGGGGATGGCGGCGAAAACGCCTTCCGCGACCCCCCTCTGGTAGATGGAGGAGACCTCGATGGCGAGCTCGGCGTGGGATCGCCGGATTCGCATCTGGGCGTCGGGGCCCATCCGACCGGCTTCACGGTGGAGGATGACACCGAAGACACGATCGGTGGCCACGAACTCGACGGTCTTCGAGGCCAGCCGGGCCAGCCGTTCGGGAGTCGCCAGGGTCTCCGGCACAGAGTCGATGAGGTCGGCGATGACGGAGGGGAGGTTTTCCTCGACCAGCGACGCGATCACGTCGTCGCGATCGTCGAAGTAGTCGTAGAACGTCGTGCGACCGACACCGGCGATCAAGGCGATCTCTCCCAGCGGCACGTCGGCCGTGCCGGCATCGTCGATCAAACGCCAAGCCGCGTCGAGAAGTGAGCGTCTCGTCAGCTCCTTGTGCTCGTCTATCGAGGCGGCGCGGATCTTGGGCACACCCAGAGGCTATCCAATTCGAGTCAAAACCACGTGCCCGAGCGACGGCGGCGTAGCTTGTCCGCCAGACGACGCAGGGAGAATCATGCAAAGGCCGTTGACCGGCTCCATCCTCGGAATCTTGATCGGGGTCGGCGCTGCCATATTCATGGCCCGACAAGGCATCTGGCCGGCCGATCAGATCACACTCTTCTTTCTCCCGGGCATCCTCGGGCTGCTGGGCCTGCTCCTGCTGACCATGGGCCGGGCGGCGCGGGGCCAGGTGACACTGGTCATCGCCCTCCTTCTGCTCGTCCCCATGCTGGTGTGGGGTGCCCTGGGCTTTGGCAGCATCAACGAGACCGGGCAGCTCAACGGTGGTTGTGAAGTGACGGCTGCTTCGGATATCGACGAGACATCCGTGGTCGACACATCGAGGGGCGACCCCTTCGCCATCGACCCGGACGGCGGCCTCGCCTGGGCGGCGACGTCACCGACCGTGTTCGAGGACTACGAGTGGGCTCTGCAGGTCGTGGTGGGTGGGATCCCGATAACGATCGACTCGGGCACCGAGGCGAACGAGGCGGGGGACACGGTCAACGGGGGTGAGGTCGACGACGTCCGCTCCTATGCGGAGGAGAAGGGAATCGATCTCGACCTCTACCGCGGTGTCTACGAAGTCGGGGGATCGGCAGCCTCGTGTGACGGGTTCGGGTTCGTCGAGGTCACCGGGGACGGCCTGGACACCGTGGCGCTCATCGCCCTGATCGCGGCCCTCACGCTGCTCGTCGTGCTGATCGTCCTCACGTTTGCGGGGCGAGAAGCCGTCGTGGTCGGCACTGAGGCAGAGACCGAGACCGTGGTCGAAGAGGGCACGACGAGCTCGCCCCTCGATGCCGACGACGGGGATGGGCCCGCGCCCGACGACATCGCCGAGACCGACGTCGGGTCCGCACCAGACGGCGGGGATGGGGCCGTCGACTCCAGCGACCACGACGACTGACCTCGTTTTGCCAGGCCCGGGTCACACCGCGAATATGGAGGCGTGACCTTAGGGCCAACACAACTCGCGACCGAGCTGGTTGCGGACTGGAGGGCCCGCGCTGCCTGCTCCGGGTACCCCAATTCGCTCTTCTTCCCGTCCTCCGATGGCCCGGACGAGCCATCCGTCGAGAAAGCAAAGGCGATCTGTGCGGTGTGCCCGGTGATCGAGGACTGTCTCGAATACGCCCTGGAGACCAACCAGCGCTCCGGGATCTGGGGTGGGACCTCCGAGAAGGAGAGAAAGTCTCTGAGGCGCAAGTGGCTCGCAGAGCGTCGCCGCACCGCCTGACGCGCTCCCATTTGCCAACCCCGGGTTCCTCGGGTGAGATATGACCCAAATCGGCTCGGGTTCGGTGGATAGATGAGCAAACAGTCAGACTATGTGATGAGAACCGTCGAGGAGCGGGGCATTCGCTTCATCCGACTCTGGTTCACAGACGTCCTCGGGTTCCTCAAGTCGGTGGCCATCAGCCCCGCCGAGCTCGAGGTCGCCTTCGACGAGGGCATGACATTCGACGGCTCTTCGATCGACGGCTATGCCAGGGTCCAGGAGGCCGACATGCTGGCCAAGCCCGACCCGACCACCTTTGCGGTGCTCCCGTGGCGCACCGAGCAACAGGTCGCCCGTATGTTCTGTGACATCTACACCCCGGACGGCGAGCCATTTCCCGGCGACCCGAGGACCGTGCTCAAGCGCAACCTGGAAGATGCCTCCGAGCTCGGATACACGTTCTACGCCGCACCCGAGCTGGAGTTCTTCTACTTCGAGGACAGTGGCCCCAAGCCGAAGGTCCTCGACCACGGTGGCTACTTCGATCTCACTCCCCTCGACGTCGCCCAGGAGTACCGACGAAAGACGATCAACGCCCTCGAGCAGCTCGGGATCCCCATCGAGCACTCACACCATGAGGTGGCCCCGAGCCAGCACGAGATCATCGCTCGATACACCGACGCCCTGACCATGGCCGACAACATCATGACGTCTCGACTGACCGTGAAAGAGGTCGCGCTGCAGTCGGGCATATACGCGACTTTCATGCCCAAGCCCCTCGAGAATCACGACGGGTCGGGGATGCACCTACATCTGTCCCTGTTCGAGGGTGACACCAACGCGTTTCACGAGCCGGGGACCCAGGGCCAACTGTCGAAGGTCGGTGAGGCATTCATCGCCGGGTTGCTGCGTCACGCTGCCGAGATGACGGCAGTGACCAACCAGTGGGTCAACTCGTACAAGCGGCTCGTCGGGGGTTTCGACGCCCCGGTCTACATGTCGTGGGCCCGTAACAACCAGTCGGCGCTGGTGCGGGTGCCATCGGTGAAGAAGGGCAAGCCATCGTCGGTGCGTGTCGAGTACCGAGCGGCCGACGCCTCCTGCAACCCCTACCTCGCCCTCTCGGTGATCCTCGCCGCCGGTCTGGCCGGGATCCGTGAGGGATACGAGTTGCCCCCGGAGATCTCGACGGATGTTCATCAGATGACGAACGCCGAACGCGCTGCGGTCGGAGCGAAGCGACTGCCGGACACGTTGGCTTCGGCCCTAGATCTCATGGAGGAGTCCGATCTGGTGGCGGGGGCCCTCGGAGAGCACGTCTTCAGCTGGTTCCTGCGCAACAAGCGGGCCGAGTGGAACCGATACCAACACCACGTCTCTCGCTTCGAGCTGGAGACCTATCTACCGATCCTGTGAACGCCGCGGTCTTTCCCGAGGACCGCTCCGAGGCCCTCAACGACGCCCTCGCCCTCGCCGAGCTGAAGCCGACTCCGATCGCTGAGATAACTGTCGAGAGCGGAGCCATCCGGGACGCCGACATCCTCGTGGTCGAGTTGGGTTTCGGTGCCCTTCGCCAGCTGCGGGAGGTGACCCGCATCGAGGAGACATTTGGCATACCGGTGGTCCTGGTGGCTGCCACGGAACATCTCGCCCTCATCGAGAGCAGCGGGGCGAGCTCCGAGTTCATCTTGACGCCAGTCGACCCCGTCGAGTTCAGGCTCCGGGTGCGCCGCCTGGTCAAGGACGAGGTCGGGGAGGAGCTACTCGTCTTCAAGGACCTCGAGCTGAACCCGCTGAACTACCAGGCCACCCTGGCCGGCGCCCCGATGGATCTCACTTACATGGAGTATGAGCTGCTGCGGTTCCTCGTCGAGAACCCGGTACGCGTGTGGTCTCGAGAGCAGTTGCTCTCCAAGGTCTGGGGCTATGAGTACTACGGGGGGGCCCGCACCGTCGATGTCCACGTGCGCCGACTTCGATCGAAGCTCGGGGAAGAGCGAGCCTCTTGGATCACTACGGTGCGCTCCGTCGGGTACCGCTGGGGCTAGCCCTCTGCCACAATCCGGGAATGGGTTTTCGCACCAAACAGGTTCATGCCGGGGTTTCGCCCGACCCTGAGACCGGGGCCATCCTCACACCGATCTTCCAGTCGACCACCTTCGTCCAGGACTCGGTCGACAGCTACATGGGGAAGGGTTACTCGTATGCCCGCGCCGGGAACCCGACCGTCCGTGCCTTCGAAGAGAAGCTCACAGCACTCGAGGGCGGGGTCGACTCCACCGCCTACGGCTCGGGGATGGCCGCCACGGTGGCGGTGTTCCTGGGGCTGCTCGAGGCCGGCGACCACATCGTTGTCGCCGATGTGGTCTACGGGGGGACCTACCGATTCGCCCATCAATTCCTAACCAAGTTCGGAGTGGACGTCACCTTCATCGACAGCTCGGACATCGACGCCGTCACCGGCGCGATCAAAGACGAGACCAAGCTGATATTCACCGAGACTCCTGCCAACCCGACCCTGAAGGTGACCGACCTCGCCGCCGTCTCCTCCCTCAGCAAGGAGCACGGGGTGATTCACGTCACCGACAACACCTTCCTGACTCCGTATTACCAGAGGCCGTTCGAGCTGGGCGCCGACGTCATAGTCCATTCGACCACCAAGTTCCTCGACGGGCACAACGCCACTCTCGGTGGCGCGGTGGTCGTCAACGATCCCGAGCTCCAGGAGAAGATCTCCTTCGCACGTCTCTCGGCGGGCCTCGTCATGTCACCCATGGTCGCCTGGCTGACCCTCCAGGGGACGAAGACCTTGAGTGCACGGATGGACGCCCAATCGGGCAGTGCCCTGACCATCGCCGAGTATCTGGAGACCCACGACAAGGTCGACTACGTCAATTACCCGGGATTGGCGAGTCATCCCCAACACGACCTGTCCACCAAACAGGCGTCTGGATATGGGGCAATGGTCTGCTT
>JBAPYG010000403.1:0-6011 GCA_049284615.1 Acidimicrobiia bacterium | reverse complement strand
ACTCGGGGGAGGGGCCGTCGTATATGCAGAACGTCTTACCGTGGTCGTCGGTCACGAACGACTGCACCCAGGTCACCTGCTCGGTGGCGTTGTTGTCGACGACACCCAGGCAGGTCTTCAGACCATCGGGGGTCGATGGGATCTCGAGCCCATCGGGGAACGTCCTTTCGATGATGTAGCGCGGCACTTGTACCTCCTTGGCGCCGGGCTCTCCGGCTTGGCGCGAAGGTATGGCAAGAGCTTCGGTGCCACATCGGGAGATACCCCTATTTTTCGACCGTGCCACCCTCAGGTCTCGGTCTGGATCTCCCGCCCGGCGGCAATCGCCCGGGCCCGGGTGTCGACGCCCAGCTTGGAGTAGATGGCCGAGACGTGGTGCTCCACCGTCTTCTTCGATAGGTAGAGCTCATCGGCGATCTCCGCGTTGCTGTTCCCCGCGACGACGAGTTGGAGAACCTGGAATTGCCGGTCGGTGAGACCGGCGGGATTGGCAATCGTCGACTTGGTAGGCCCGCGCGGGATGCTCGCCACGCCGGCGTCTTGTAGTCGAGAACGGACCATCCGCCCCGCCGGGCCGGCCCCGAGACCGTCGAACATCGCCAGAGCCTCGAGTTGGGCTTCCTGGTCTCCGTCGGCGAGCGCCAGGGCGGTCTCGTACGGACATCCGATCTCGCGCCACGCCGAGGCGGCGCCCGGCCAGTCACCCTTCATCTGGAGGGCGAATGGATGCGCCGCGCCGTCCGGTGGGTCTTCGATGCCACCCAGTCGCCACATCCAGAACCCGATCTCGCCCCGGGCCCACTCGCTGTCGGTCTCGAGGGCGCGCTCGAAGGCCGGAACGAGGCCGGGGAGCCCACCCTTCCTCTCGCCGGCCAGCCAGTGGTACTCGGCCACCCCACATACGGCATTCCACACATGCTGTAGCTCGTGGACGTCAGCCATGTCGACCAGCTCGGCCAGCAGGGGCAGGCCACCGGGGTCGCCGCGTCGGACACGAACCCTGCCCACGGCACTTCGGGCCGTGAGCGCGGCGATACCCTTGCTCTGGTCGGCAGTCGTGGTCACCCGCTCGGCCAGCTCCACGGAGCGATCCCAATGGCCCTGCTCGTGGGCGATCCTCGCCAACCAGGACCTGCTGTAGGCCACCGAGTAGTCCTCGTCGTGTGCCAATCCGTGACGGATCGACTCTTCGAGAGCCGGGACCGCCTGGGCGTAGAGACGTGCCTCCCCGGCACCTGAGCCGAGCATAGACAGAGCATCGGCGACCTTCCCCTGATCACCGAGCCGCCGACCCCACTCGACCGACTCGGACAGCTTCGCGACGCCGGAGCCGGCATTGCCGAGGACTATGTCGATCGTGCCGTCCAACATGCCGAGCCGCCAGGCGAAGTCGATGTCGGCGTCATCGCCGATCGTGCTCGACGCAGCCTCCCACTCACGTCGCGCCTGGGTGCCGTCACGGGCCAGCATCGACACGTAGGCAGCCTGATAGTGGACTTCGGCCATGGCCAGGTGCTCCGCTGTGCCCTCGAGCAGGGAGAGGGCCTCCTCTAGCGACGACCATCCCCGGTCCGGCTCGTTCAACCGCCATCGCAACTTCGATTGGATGACGAGAGCACGGCTCAGGAGATCGAGGCGTTCGGATCGCCGCAATGCCCCAATCGCCGTGGCCACAGGCAAGACGGCCTCGGCCGTCCGATCGACCTTCGAGAGCTCCACGCCGAGGTCGAGCCGGAGCTCGGCCGCCCGATCGATCTCGCCGAGCCTGTCGAGCTCGGATATCGCGGCCTCCAGGAATGAGATGGCCTCTCGATGCGCGCCGCGGATGCTCGCCTCATGGGCCGCTCTCGGGGCGTAGTCGACGATGCGTGCTCCATCCCCGGCCCGTACCGCATGGTGTGCCACCCGTGCCAGGTCGGGATTTTCCTCCTCGTCGAGGATCTCCAACATCTTGAGATGGAGATCGAGTCTCCGGGCCGGGGGCAGTGACTCCTCGACCGCGGACCGTGCCAGCTCGTGTCGGAACTGCAGCGCTCGACCGTCACCGATGAGCACGCCGGCAGAGAGGGCGGCATCGGCATCGCTCGGGTTACCCCCGGCGAGCACCGTGGCCTGGGCGATGTCGAGGGAACGGGGCGCCACCGAGACCGCCTCCACCACCCGGCGCGGGTTCTCTGCCAAGCGGGCCACCCGCGACAAGACCGCCTCCTGGACCGTCTCGGGCACCACATAGCCAGCAGCCAGCACCTCGGTGACGAAGAAGGCGTTGCCGGAGGTGATCACGAGGAGGGCCTCGGGATCCACGTCGTGGCCGGCCGCCAACGTGCGAACAGCGGACAGGCTCAACGCGGGCACGGTGAGACGCTGGGTCGTGGCCAGGGGGATCAATTGGCCGAGAACGGGTCGCAAGGGGTGATCTGGGCCGACCTCGTCGTCACGGTACGTGCAGACCATCAGGGCCCTTGCGTCGCCAATGCGACGACCGATGAATCTCAGGAAGTCCAGCGTCCCGTCGTCGGCCCAGTGGATGTCCTCGATCACCATGACGATGGGGCGGATCGTGTGCCTCAGACGGTCGAGGATGTCCTCGAACCACTTGAAGGGGTCGCCGCTGCCGGCTTCGAGGCTGCCCATGCCGGAATCTGGGTCGCCGGCGAAGTCGTGGAGTGGCCCCAGGGGCCTCGGCGTCGTGAGGGGGTCACACGCCCCGGCGATGATCAGGACGGTCTCATCGAGATGTCTGCTGAAGGTGTCGACCAGCGAGGTCTTCCCGGCACCGGCCTCACCTGCGACCAGGACCAACGATCCCTGCCCGGTGCGGGCCTCGCCCAGACGCCCATCGAGGGCACTCAGCAGCTCCTCTCGCTCCAACAGCATGGGTATCGAGCGTAGATCGACCAGGCGGCGAAGGGATCGCGAGAGAGGCGCTGTCGCCGGGTATGTCGTTGGAGAGGCCGCCGGCCGCTCAGCGGGATGTCACGCGATCTCGGGTCTCTGCTTGTGCACGCGACCCTCGACGCCCTTGAGTGAGACTCCCGTTCCGGCGCCGTATCGCACCAACGTCATCTCGGCGAGGATGGACACGGCTACCTCCTGTGGGGTCTCGGCACCGATGTCGAGGCCCACCGGGGAGTGGATCCGGGCGATGTCCTCGGGACCGAAGCCGAGATCGGTGAGTCGCTCCACCCTGAGATCGTGGGTGCGACGGCTTCCCATCGCACCGATGTATCGGGTGTCGGAGTTGAGGGCTGCCTCGAGCGGCGGGGTCTCGTGTCTGGGATCGTGGGAGAGAACCACCACCCAGGTGCGTCGGTCAAACGTGAGCTGGTCCATCAGGTCGCGCGGCCAGCCCGTCAGCAGTCGATCGGCTGTGGGGAATCGCTCCCCCGTCACGAAGGGGGCGCGTGAGTCGATCACGGTCACTCGATAGCCCATCTGTGTGCCGAAGGAGGCGAGGGCCTGCCCGATGTGAACTGCACCGAATATGAGCAGGTCGGGTGGGGGAGCGAGGGTCTCGATGAATGCCGAGTGGGCTCCATAGTCGAGAGCCCGATGCTGCTCGCGCCCCATGAGTGTCACCGCGTCCTCGGTGATGTCGTCGGCGACGTCGTCGGGCAGGGAGCCAGCCAGGACCTGTCCCTCGCTGCCGATAACCGCTTTGCCGCCGGTGCTCGGCCCGTCCACGAGGGTCACCACCGACCCGAACTCCTCTGCGTCGAGCAGGTCTTGTATCACCTGGTTGAGCGGGTTCACCAGGGCTCGATGAAGACGTCGATCGTGCCTCCACACGACATGCCGACCTCGAATGCATCCTCGTCGGCGATGCCGTATGTGACCTTCTTGGGTCGACCTGTCTCGATGACCTCCTGGGCATGGAGGAACACATCATTCTCGACGCAGCCGCCGCTGACCGAGCCCTCCATGTCGCCCGCAGATGACACCAGGAATTTGGACCCTTCAGGCCGGGGCGCGCTCCCGTAGACCTTGATGACGGTGGCCACGGCTACGTCTTTGCCTTCTTCCTTCCATTTGTTCCTCAATGCGAGCTGGCTTCTCATGCGTCTGTTGTATCACACCCCGGCGTATTCCGCGGGTGCCCTCTCGAAGGCGGCCTTGCATCCAGGAGCGCAGAAGTAGTAGGTCTCGCCATCGTGGTCGGCTATCCACTTGGCAGACGCGACCTCGACCTCCATCTCGCAGACCGGGTCCACGGCGACGTGCGGCCTGTCCGCGGGGAGGGGCCAGCCACGAAGCTCCCCGGCCGCCCGCCGCTTCACCAGGTCGGCGACGACAGAGACGCCGATCTCCTCGTGGGCGATGTGACCCAGGTCGATCCCAGCAGGTGCGATCACCCGGGCGACCTGGGACTCGTCGATGCCTCGATCTCGCAGGTATCCGAGGACGGTCTCGGCCCGCTTGGCCGACGCCACGAGACCGATGTAGCCGGCGTCGCTGGCGAGAGCCGCCTCTACGGCGGGCTCGTCGTAGTGACCCTGCGTGGCCACGACGATGGCGGTGCTTCCCGAGATCTCGGGCAGGCCCAGGGCCTCGTCGACGATATCGACCCTCCACCCGAGCGTCTCCGCCAGGGACACGAGGGTCTTCACCGCAGGCGAGCCACCGATCGCGACGAGATGAGGGGCGGGGAGCATCGGTTCCAGGAACACCTCCAGGGCGCCTTCCGACGTGCACGATATCGGGACCGTCGTCACGTCCGGGCGATTCTCCACCATGGCAATGTCCTCCTCGGTGCCCAGGAACAGGAGACGGGCCCTGCCGTCGATCATCGCCTCCCGTGACTCCCGGATAACGACGGGCTCGGCACATGCCCCGCCTATCCATCCCCTGACGCTTCCGTCGGGCTGGATCACTGCGGTAGAGCCACGCTTGCCCGACGAGGGACCGCGGGCCCACACCACGGTGGCGGTGAGGAACGGCTGGTGCCGACGGCTCAGCTCCGCCGCCAGCTCCAGCAGTTCCCGATTCATCCCGCTCTCGCCTCTTCCATGGCTGCCCAGACCCGATCGGCCGAGACCGGCATCTCGAGGTTCATCACCCCGAGGTGCTGTAGGGCGTCCACGACGGCGTTCACATAGGCGGCGGGGGAGCCCACCGTGGCGGACTCGCCGACACCCTTGGCCCCGATCGGGTGATGAGGGGACGGTGTCACCGTCTCACCCAGCTCGAATCGCGGCGTCTCCCATGCAGTCGGTATGAGGTAGTCCATGAAATTCGACCCGATGCAGTTGCCCGCCTCGTCGAAGGTGATGTATTGCATGGAGGAAATGGCGAATCCCTCGGTGAGCCCCCCCTGGATCTGACCCTCCACGACCATGGGATTGATCTTCACGCCACAGTCGTCGACGGCCACCATGCGACGCACCTTCCACTGGCCGGACCCGGGGTCGACGTCGACGACGACGATGTAGGTCCCGAACGGATAAGTCATGTTGGGAGGGTCGTAGTAGTTGACGCCCTCCAGACCCGCCTCCACGTCGGGAGGCGGGTTGGTGTAGGCGGCAAAGGCGACGTCCTGAATCGTCACCGAGCTGTCCGGGTCGCCGGCAACGCTGAACTTGCCAGGCTCCCATTCCAGGTCCTCCTCGGAGGCTTCGAGCAGGTGGGCTGCGATCTTCCTAGCCTTGTCCCTCAGCTTCCTGGCGATCACCGCGGTGGCGGCTCCGGCGACAGGCGTGCTCCGAGATGCGTACGTGCCCAGCCCGTACGGCGTGTTGTCGGTGTCACCCTCGACGACCTTCACGTCGGAGGCAGGGATCCCGAGCTCCTCGGCGACGATCTGTGCAAAGGTCGTCTCGTGACCCTGGCCCTGGCTCTTCACCCCGAGTTTCAGAATCGCCTTCCCGGTGGGGTGGACTCGCAGCTCGGCCGAGTCGAACATCTTGAGCCCGAGGATGTCGTAGTCCTCACCGTGCCCGGCACCGACCACTTCCGTGAAGCTGGCCATGCCGATGCCCACCAGCTTCCCCTCTTTGCGCGCCTGCTCCTTCTCT
>JBAPYG010000402.1:0-9278 GCA_049284615.1 Acidimicrobiia bacterium | reverse complement strand
CCTCGGGGGGTAGGACATCAGCGGCGCGTGTGATTCGAATGGCGGTCAAGGGGCTCCCGGATTTACCCTGATTGTAGGCGGTTGCGCCCAATCCAACCGAGCCGCCGTCGAGTCCCATCGTGACGTTGCCGCCCCCCATCGGACCACTCGGCCAGGTGACGACACCCCGCCTGCCGGGGGCGAGATTGGGGGCGGAAGCCGGATCTAGACTCCGGCCATGCCCAATCCAGTCCTGACCTCCCAATTCGGCACTGCCGAGAAGCCCACGGCAGGGTCTGCCCCGATCATCGACACCGGCGACTACATGACGATGTCGTCGGTCCTCAAACAGACCGGGCTCCTGTTCATGCTGCTCGTGGCCGCCGCCGTCTACGGATGGAACCAGGCGAGCGTCGAGGGCCTCGGGCCGATCTTCTGGGGTGCGCTCATCGCTTCGATCGTCCTCATGATCGTGACGTTTGTGAAGAAGGAGTGGGTGCGGTTCACCGCACCCCTCTATGCCCTCGCCCAAGGGGTGCTGGTGGGGGCCATCTCCAAGATCTACTCCGACGTCTACGACGGCATCGTCGTGCAGGCAGTCTTGGCGACCTTCGCCGTGTTCATCGCCATGCTGTTCATGTACGCCAACCGGATCATCAAGGTCACCCAGCGTCTCCGCTCGACCGTCATGCTGGCCACCGCCGGGGTCCTTCTCTTCTACCTGATCTCGATCGTCCTCAGCCTGTTCGGCGTCGACATACCGTTCATCTGGGACGGTGGCCCGTTCAGCATCTTGCTCAGCGTGATCATCGTCGGGATCGCCTCGTTCAACCTGCTGCTCGACTTCGACGTCATCGAGCGGGGCATCGACAACCGGGCCCCCAGCTGGTTCTCGTGGTTCGCCGCCTTCGGCCTGATGGTGACCGTGGTCTGGCTCTACATCGAGATCCTGCGTCTCCTCGCCCTCACCCGGGACTGAAAACGGCGTTGCTATAGCATCAGGTGGCGGATTCCGAGACGCGTTGCTATAGCAACGCGTCTACATGTGGGCGATGACGGCGTCGCCGAACTCCGAGGTCTTGACCTTGGTGGCGCCTTCCATGAGACGCTCGAAGTCGTAGGTGACGGTGCGGGCGGCGATGGCGCCCTCGAGACCCGAGATGACCTTGTCGGCGGCTTCGTTCCAACCCAGGTAGCGGAACATCATCTCGCCGGAGAGGATCATCGATCCCGGGTTCACCTTGTCCTGGTTGGCGTACTTCGGGGCGGTCCCGTGGGTGGCCTCGAAGACGGCGACCCCGCTGTCGTAGTTGATGTTCCCGCCGGGAGCGATGCCGATGCCACCGACTTGGGCGGCCAAGGCATCCGAGATGTAGTCGCCGTTGAGGTTGGTGGTGGCGATCACGTCGTAGTTGCGGGGACGGGTCAGCACTTGCTGCAGCATGGCGTCGGCGATGACGTCCTGGACCAGGAGCTTGTCGCCCGGCTCTCCGCCACTGTCCTCCCAGGAGACCGCAACGTCGGAGAACTCGTCCCTCACCAGCTCGTACCCCCAGGAGCGGAAGGCCCCCTCGGTGAACTTCATGATGTTGCCCTTGTGGACCAGCGTCACCGAGTCCCGATTGTTTTGCAGGGCGTACTTGATCGCAGCCCTGATCAGCCGCTTGGAGCCGGTGACCGACATCGGCTTGATGCCGATGCCCGAGTCCTCCCGGATGTCCCAGTCGTAGGCCTCCTTGAGGAAGGCGAGCAGCTTCTTGGCCTCCTCGGTGCCCTCCTCGAGCTCCTTGCCGGCGTACACGTCCTCGGTGTTCTCCCGGAAGATGACCATGTCCACGTCGCCGGGGTTCTTCACCGGCGAGGGGACACCCTCGAACCAGCGCACCGGGCGAACGCAGGCGTACAGATCCATGATTTGTCGCAGGGCCACGTTGAGAGAGCGGATCCCACCACCGACCGGCGTGGTCAGTGGTCCCTTGATCCCGACCAGATGCTCCTGGAACGCGGCAACCGTCTCCTCGGGCAGCCAAGACCCAGTCTCGTTGAACGCGGTCTCGCCGGCGAGCACCTCTTTCCAGGCGATGGCGCGAGCGCCGTCGTACGCCTTTTCGACGGCGGCGTCGAAGACGCGAACGGACGCGGCCCAGATGTCGGGCCCGATCCCGTCGCCTTCGATGAAGGGGATCACGGGGTCGTTGGGGACGTCGAGGCCGTCGGGCCCCATGGTGATGGTCGTGGCCATGCCAGATTTACTCCTGAGAGGTGATTTCGGAGCGCCTGACACTAGCGAGGTCAGGTTGTACCCGTTCTGTGAGGGTCTTCTACCAGGGGGTGGTAGCAAATCTTCACAGAATGGTCAGGCAACCCCTCTGCGTGCCTGGGCGGCACGGAGCGTGTTGACGAGGAGCATGGCCCGGGTCATGGGACCGACACCCCCGGGGACGGGGGTGATGGCCCCGGCGACGGAGGCGACGGCGTCGAAGTCGACGTCGCCGACGAGGCCGTCGTCGGTGCGGTTCACGCCGACATCGATGACGGTGGCGCCGGGCTTGACATGACCGGCGCCGATGAGGGCCGGAGCGCCGGCTGCGGCGACGAGGATGTCGGCCTCACGGGAGATGGAGACGAGATCTGCGGTGCGGGAGTGAGCCACCGTCACGGTGGCGTCTGCCCCGCGGGCGGACAGGAGCATGGCGAGTGGCCTGCCCACCAGGAACGACCGGCCCACGATGACCGCCCTCGCCCCCCGGGTGGCGATGTCGTAGTGGTCCAGGATGCGCATGACGCCACTGGGGGTGCAGGGACGTAGACCGGGCCGGCCCAGCATCAGCTTGCCCAGGCTGAACGGATGCAGCCCATCGGCATCCTTGGCGGGGTCGATCGTCTCCACCGCCGACTCCCCGTCGAGATCGCCGGGAAGTGGGAGTTGGACGAGGATCCCGTCGACCCTGTCGTCCGAGTTCAGGTCCTCGATGAGGGAGATGACCGCCGTCTGGGTCATGTCGGCCGGGAGCTCGTGATGAAACGAGACGATGCCCACCTGCTCGGCGTCACGTCGCTTGCCCCGGACGTAGGTGTGTGAAGCCGGGTCGTCACCGATCAGGATGGTCGCCAGACCGGGCTGATAGTCGAGTTTGGATACGGCGGCGGCGACTTCCTCTTTGACCGTCGCTGCCACGCCCCTGCCGTCGAGTATCCGCGCAGTCATCAGTGACGGAAGTGTCGCATGCCGGTGAATACCAGAGCGACACCCTGCCCGTTGGCCGCGTCGATGAGCTCCTGGTCGTTGCGGGAGCCCCCCGGCTCGACCACGGCGGTCACCCCTGCGTTGGCGAGGGTGTCGAGACCGTCTCGGAAAGGGAAGAACGCATCCGAGGCAGCCACCGCCCCACGGGCGCGGGCCCCCGCCTTGACCACGGCCCTCTCGGCAGCGCCCACGCGGGACTGGTCTCCGGCACCGACACCGACCGCCTGCTCACCGCTGGCGATGACGATGGCGTTCGACTTGGTGTGCGCAGCCACGGTCCAGGCGAACTGGAGCGCCGTCATCTCATCGGCCGAGGGCTCCCGGTCCGAGACAACCTTCCACCCGGTGAGCGCAACGCTGTCGCGACGCTGAGCCAGCAGCCCGCCGTCGATCCGTCGATAGTCGGCGTCGTCGGCACAGGGCGGCGAGGCGAGCAGGACACGCAGGCTCGTCCTGTCGGCGAGGATCGAACGGGCCTCGTCCGAGATAGAACGGGCGACGATCACCTCGATGAAGAGGTCGGAGACGAGAGTCGCGGTGGCCGAGTCGACTTCGCCGTTGACTCCGACGACTCCGCCAAAGGCGGCGAGAGAGTCGCCATCCCATGCCTTGCGGAATGCCTCCTCGATGGATCCGCCGCGGGCGGCACCGGCGGCGTTGGTGTGCTTGATCACCGTCACCGCACCTTCGCCGAGGTCGATGGCGAGGCGCCAGGCCGCCTCGGCATCGGCGTAGTTGTTGAAGGACATCTCCTTGCCCTGGAGATGAGTCGCCTCGGCCCACCATGCAGAGGCGCCCTCCTCCCGATAGACGGAGGCAGGCTGATGGGGGTTCTCGCCGTAGCGAAGCTCGCCGACACGACGAAGAGGTATCACCAGATCATCGCCCATCCAACCCACGATGGCGGCGTCGTAACTGGCGGTGTGGAAGAAGGCCTCGGCGGCGAGACGACGCCGGAGCTCATCGGACAGGCCCCCCGACTCCACCGCCGTTGCCACCTCGTCGTATTGAGCCGGCGAGACCACGACCGCCACATGCCGATGATTCTTGGCGGCGGCCCGCACCATCGCCGGGCCGCCGATGTCGATCTTCTCGATGATCTCGAGCTCCGTCGAGTCGGAGCTGGCCACGGTCTCCCGAAATGGGTAGAGGTTGCACACCACCAGATCGAACCGCTCGATGCCATTGGCCGCCAGCTCGGCATCGTCGTCGGCGCCGCGGCCCAGGATCCCGCCATGGATCTTGGGATGGAGGGTCTTCACCCTGCCACCGAGGATCTCCGGGGAGTCGGTGACGGTGTCCACGGAGACGACATCGATCCCGGCGTCGGAGAGCACCTTGGCCGTCCCGCCGGAGGACACGATGTCATAGCCCTCCGCCACGAGACGCTTCACGAAAGGGACCAAACCGTCCTTCTCGTAGACACTGATCAGGGCCCGGCTCATCGCATCACGACCTCCCCCTCGCTGAGCTCGAGACGGCCCTCCACGAATGCCCGCACGATCCGGGGGTAGAGGCGGTGCTCCTCGGCCTGGATTCGGCCATGAAGCGTGGCCACGTCGTCACCCGGGTGAACCTGAACCGGGGCCTGGGCGACGATCGGCCCATTGTCCACCTTGTCGTCGACGAAGTGCACCGTCACCCCGGTCACCTCGACCCCGCTGTCCAGGGCGCTCTCCACGGCATGGCTGCCGGGAAAGGCGGGCAACAGTGAAGGATGGATATTGAGGATCCGGTCGGGGAAACGGCTGATGAACCCGGGCCCGAGGATGCGCATGAAGCCGGCGAGGACAACCCCCTTGGCCCCGGACGCCTCCACTGCGTCCGCCAAGGCCTCGGAGAAGGGCTCCCTTCCGTCGTGGTCGGCCCAACGGACCGTGGCCACGGCGACGTCGTGGCCACGGGCACGGGTCAGGGCACGGGCATCGGGATTGTCGGAGACGACGAGGGCGATGTGGGGGCGCACTTCCGGGGTGTCGAGCAATGCCTGGAGATTGGTCCCCGACCCAGATGCGAGCACTGCGATGTCGATTTGTCTTCCTCCGGATGCCGGCGCGGCGGCAGTGTAGGTGATGGTGGTTCGGGAATCAGATCGTCGATCGGCCCCTCTACCATGCGCCGGGTGAAGGACATCAGCCACGTGCCGGCGACCGACTGGCAGAGTTGGGTCGAAGACAACGACGCCGCCGTGCTCGACGTCCGCGAGCCCAGGGAGTGGGACCTGGGCACCCTGCCGGGCGCGGTGCTGATCTCACAGGGCGAGCTCCTCGACCGCATCGGGGAGCTGCCGAAGGACAAGCCGATCCTCTGCGTGTGCCGATCGGGCAATCGCAGCACCAACGTGGCCACGTTCCTCGCTTTCAACGGGTACGAGGTAGCCAACCTGGCAGGTGGGATGCACGCTCTCGGGATGCAAGATTGAGCCTCAGGATCGAGACCGTTCGGACCGAAGGGCTCGGCGACTCGACCTACATCCTCATCCTCGAAGGCAGCGCCGTCGTCATCGACCCTCAGCGTGATATCGACCGATTCGAGAGACTTCTCGACGAGGCCGGTGCCGAGCTCCGAATGGTGATCGAGACACACCTGCACAACGACTACGTCTCCGGTGGCCGCGACCTCGCCGTGAAGTATGGGGCCGAGTTGTTGATGCCTGCCGGAGCGGCCCCGGTCTTCCGTCATCGACCCGCGTTCCATCACGAGAGCGTCGACCTCGACGTGATGATGGTTCGCCCCGTGCACACCCCGGGTCACACCCCTGAGCACACTTCGTACGTGGTGGTGATCGAGGGACGGGACATCGCCGTCTTCTCGGGCGGGAGCCTGCTTGTGGGCTCGGCCGGGAGAAGCGACCTGCTCGGTCCGGACCGCGCCGAGACCCTGGCCCGCCTGCAGTACGGCTCGGTGAACCGGCTGGCAGCCCTGGCCGACGACGTCGCGCTCTACCCCACACATGGGGCGGGCAGTTTCTGCGCGACGACGGGAGCAGGCACGACCTCGTCGACGATCGGTGTCGAGCGCGAGACCAGCCCGGTCCTCGCCTACCCCGACGAAGACGCGTTCGTGAAAGGGCAGCTCTCCGGGCTGCCCGCCTACCCGTCCTACTACCGGCACATGGGACCCATCAACCTGACCGGCCTCCCCGACCCCGTCCTCGAGGTGCCCCTGCTCGATGAGATTCCGGAGGATGTCACCGTGGTCGACGTCCGCCCCCAGGCGGAGTACGCCGCCGGGCACCTCCCCGGATCGCTCGGGATGGAGGTCCGGGACAGCTTCGGGACCTGGATCGGGTGGATCACCGAGCACGACACACCGCTCGTCCTGGTGATGAACGAGGACCAGGACCCGGAGGAACCCCTGCGGCAACTCGCCCGAATCGGGTACGACCGCGTGGTCGGCGTCATTCGGCCCACCGAAGAGTTCACCGAGACGTATCGGACGGTCGACGTCCCCACCTTCGCCTCGGCGATCGGAGACGGGAGACAGGTCCTCGACGTGCGAGCTCCCGAGGAGTGGGAGGAAGGGCTGATCGCGGGCTCGGTCACGTCGTACGTCCCCGATCTCGCCCGGGAGACACCACCCGAGCTGGACCCGGCCGAGCCGGTGTGGCTGGTTTGCGGGACCGGGTATCGGGCGACCATCGCCGCCGGGATCGTCCAGTCCCGGGGATTCCGACCGGTCGTGCTGGCCGACGGTGGTGCAACCGATGTGCTCGCCGCGGCGTCTAATGCGCATGAGTGAGCAAGGGTCGCGTAGCGGTTGGTGGTTGCCGGCCGGTCTGGCGGTCCTGGTCATCGGTCTGGTTGCCGTTGCTCTCACCCGTGGCCCGGTGTCCCTTGATCCCGACACCCCCGAGGGCACCGTCCAGGAGTACCTGCTCGCCCTCCACGAGGAGCGATGGGACGACGCGATAGCCGTCATTCATCCCCAGTGGTTGGGCAATTGTGATGCGGATGACCTCTCCGCCTTCGCCGACCCCGAGTTCACTGCCGAGCTGGGGCACTCCGAGGAGTTCGGGGGCGGGTTCGTCCAGGAGGGCTTCGACGCGGTCGGCGGTGATGGATTCAACCCGGGAGAGCTCCCCGGAAGTGACACCAGCGTGGAAGTGACAATCTCACGCGGCGACGGCGGGCCCTTCGGGTCGGGTTGGACCGAGTGGGTCACCTTCGAGCTGGTCAATGAGGACGACTTCTGGTGGATCAGCGGCGATCCATGGCCCGGCTTCGTCTGGAACTGCCAAGCCTGATGCTGGGTCTCGCCATTCTCCCGCTTCTGGTCCTCCTCGCCATCGTCATGGTGGTGGTGATCGTCGTCCAACGCTCGATGAAGAAGGGGGAGGACAAAGGCGGCGGAGCCGACATCATCTCCTATCTCGTGCTGGCGCTGGCCATGGGCATCACGGGATTCGCCCTGGTGCAATTGGCTACCACGGCCTTCCCGGGAGATCGCTTCGTCTTCGACCCGGCCCAGGACGTCGCCACGGCCCTGGCGGGCCTGGTGGTGGCGACGCCTTTCGTCGTCTACTTCTGGCGTCGTCAAGCCGCGCGACGGGTCATCTACCCGGCGTCGCCCGGCTGGACCGTCTATCTGGCGTTGATGCAGCTGGTCTTCCTCAGCGCCTTCGTGACCTCGGCGGTCCTCGTCGTGGACGGCTGGCTCAGCGGCGACCCCAACGGGGCGTGGGTTCCGACGATCGTCTTCGGGGGCCTGGTCGGGTTCCATGAGATGGCGGCGCGGCGCACCCCACCCCGTTCCGACGCCGGCGAGCTGGCAAGGGTCATCGCAGCCGCGATCGGGCTCGTCACCGCCGCGGTCGGCCTGGCGGGGACCCTGGACGCCGTCTTCTCGCTTCCGTTCCAGGACATCTCACGTGAATTCAGCCCCTGGCCGGCAATGCTCATCGTCGGCGCTCCGATTTGGGGTTACCAGTGGTTCCGGAAGTGGGACCAGGAGCCGGGCATGCCCCGTGTCGTCTGGAGCGTGGTGGTATCGATCGGCTCATTCGTCGCAGTCGTAGGAGCGGGAACCGCGCTGGTCGCTCTCGTCCTCCAATATCTGTTCGGCGACGTGCCCCCTGCCGGCCAGCATTTCGGAAGCGCCCCGGCGGCGCTGGCGATACTGGTCACTTTCCTCGCAGTCTGGGTGGTGCATCGACGGTGGCTCGGTTCGGACCGCACCAACCCGTTGCGTGCCTACGAGTACGCCGTGGCAGCCGTGGGCCTGGTCACCGCCGAGATCGGGTCCGTCGTGCTCACGATCATCGCATTCGACCGATCGCAGATCGTCGGGGGCGGCACCGGCGACGTGATCGGGGTTGCCACCTCCCTGGTGGCGGGATTGGTCGTCTGGCTGGTGTTCTCCCGGAGGTGGCTGAGGGGCGACCCCGGCGCCGAGGCCACCGCCTGGCCCCGACGTGTCTACAACCTGGGCCTCGGTGTCGCTTTTGGTCTGGTCGCCGCCGGCGGGTTGATCACGTGCCTGTTCATCCTCCTCCAGCGGATCATCGGCGATGGTGACGACTCATCGCTGTCGATTCCCTTGCCCATCTTCGTCTACTCGGCGCTTGGCGCCTGGTACCTGCTCGCCGCTCACGCCCGGGACAGGGCGAACATGGAGCGCGAGGACGTGGTCACCCCATTCGCAGTCACCGTCATCTGTGCCCACCCCGGCCCGATCGCAACGAAGTTCCCGAAGCAAGCGAGACTCACGGTCATTCACAGGGCCGATGGCATCGGCGTCATCGACGAGGACCGGGCCGACGAGATCGTCGCCGCCGTGGGACACCGGCCCTCACTCGTGTGGGTCGAGGACGACGGGTTCCGGGTGGCCGCGATGCTGGTCCCCGGCTGATTCCGGGTTCGCGTCTCATTCTGGGAGCATCGAAACGGTGAAGTGGCTCTCGTATCGAGTCTCGAGAATGCTCGGGTGGAAGATCGAAGGAGAGCTCCCCGACGTCCCCAAGATGGTCATCGTCGGCGCCCCGCACACCTCGAACTGGGACTTCTTCCTGTTCCTGGCCGCGCTCTACCACTTCGACATCAATGTCAGGTTC
>JBAPYG010000401.1:0-5006 GCA_049284615.1 Acidimicrobiia bacterium | reverse complement strand
CACGCCTCCACCATGGTGGACCGCCACCCATGCCGCACCGGAGGACACGTTGAGCATCGCGTTGAGGATGGGCCAGTCTGCGACGGCATCGGAGCCATCCGCCATCGATTCGGTCTCCCGATAGGGGGAGGCCACAGAACCGGAGTCGAGGTGGTCGCGGCCGATGACGATTGGCGCCGATATCGCCCCGGAGCCCACCAATTCGTTGAACCGGAGCCCGGCGAGGTGACGTTCCCCGTATGACAGCCAGCAGATTCGGGCGGGCAGCCCTTGAAAGTGGACCTTCTCCTTCGCCATCTGCAGCCAGCGCAGCAGGGGCTCGTTGTCCGGGAACAGCTCGGCCATCGCCCGGTCGGTGACGTCGATGTCGGCGGGGTCGCCGCTGAGCGCCACCCATCGAAATGGGCCGGAGCCCTCGGCGAACAGATCCCTTATGTAGGCGGGGACGAAGCCCGGGTAGGAGAAGGCGTCGGAGTATCCCGCGGTCTGCGCCTCCCCGCGAAGGTTGTTGCCGTAGTCGAACACCTCGGCGCCGGCCTGCTGGAACCGGACCATCGCCTCACACTGGGTCGCCATCGACTCCCTTGCCGCCTTGATGTAGGTGTCGGGGTCGTCGGTGCGCAGGGCGGTGGCTTCCTCGAGGGTGTGACCGGCGGGCACATATCCGTACAGAGGGTCGTGCGCCGAAGTCTGATCGGTGACGATGTCGACGTCCAGACCCATGTCGAGAAGCTCGGGAAACAGGTCGGCGGCATTGCCCAGCAGCCCGATCGAGAGCGGTTTCCCCGCCTTCTTGGCCGACGCGGCCAACTCGATGGCGTGCTCCACCGTGTCGGCCCTCACGTCGAGATAGCCGGTCTCGAGTCGACGTTCGATGCGGTGTGGGTCGACTTCCACGCAGATGACGACGCCCCCGTTCATCGTGATGGCGAGGGGCTGGGCACCCCCCATGCCTCCGAGCCCGCCGGTGAGGGTGAGTGTCCCTGCGAGCGTCCCCCCGAACCTCTTCTCGGCGATGGCGACGAAAGTCTGGTAGGTGCCCTGGAGGATGCCTTGTGTGCCGATGTAGATCCAGGAACCGGCGGTCATCTGGCCGTACATCATCAATCCCTTGGCTTCGAGCTCCCAGAAGTGGTCGAGTGTGGCCCACTTGGGGACCAGGAGGCTGTTGGCGATGAGCACTCGGGGAGCGAGCTCATGTGTGCGGAACACACCTACCGGCTTTCCCGACTGGACCAGCAGGGTCTCTTCGTCGTCGAGTCGTTGCAGTGTGCGAACGATCGCGTGCAGCGACTCGATGTTGCGCGCCGCCTTGCCGCGGCCTCCGTAGACGACGAGATTCTCGGGGTCTTCGGCTACGTCCGGGTCGAGGTTGTTGAGTAGGCAGCGGAGGGCCGCTTCCTGCAGCCACCCATGCGTGTTCAGGTTCGATCCGTGAGGGGCGTGCAGGGGGAATGTCAGGTCGAGCATGTCTCCGGTGAGCCTAGAGGGGCCGGTGATCGCGGCGTGGTGGGCTGATCCGGGCCCAGGTGGCCAATTCGCTCTCACGATTGCGAAGGTTCTGTAGGAACGCCAACCTGTCCGCAGGAGAGACGGCTACTTACGCAGCATGCCGTCGAGCCGACGCGCCGCGATCGCGGCACCGACGAGACCCATGACCAGCAGGAAAGCGGCGTGACCGAGCATCGACCAGTCGATGATGCCCAGGGTGAAGCCCCGCAGAAGCTCGGTTCCTTGGTAGAGGGGTGAGAACTTGGCCACCACCTGGAGTGCGGGTGGGTAGACGTCCAGCGGGTACAAGGTTCCCGAGAAGAGGAACAGTGGCATGGTCACGAGGGTCACCAGGTCGAAGTCCTGCCACGACTTCATGAAGGTCGCCGCGGCGAGGCCGACGGCGCCGAAGGCAAAGCCGACGAGCGTCGCCGAGGGGATGGCGAAGATGGCGGTCCAGGACTCGGTCATTCCCATGAAGAACATCACGACCATGAACCCTGTCGAGTAGAGGAGACCGCGCAACAACGCCCAGCCAATCTCACCGATGGCGATGTCCATTGGCTGCATCGGTGTGGTCAGGATGCCCTCATATACCTTGCCGAACTGGAGCTTGAAGAAGATGTTGAACGTGGTCTCGATCACTGCGCCGTTCATGGCCGAGGCGGCCATGAGCGCCGGAGCCACGAATGCCGCATAAGGCACGGCAGTGCCATCCGGGAGTGTGACATTGCCAACCATTGCTCCTACACCCACGCCAACGGCGAACAGATAGAAGACCGGCTCGAAAAAGCCGCTGAACACCACCTTCCACAACCGTCTGTAGGCCAGGTAGTTCTTCTCCCATATCCGCTGGGCGCGGAATGGAGTGATCCGACCGACTGGAGTGATCCGGGTGGGCGCTGAGACGCTCACAACCGGATCCTCCGGTCGAGGGATCTGATCGAGTAGTAGATGCCCAGCCCTGCCATCACCAGTAGGTAGGTGAGGTGGATCCAGGCCGGCATGTCGGTGATCACCGGTGGGCCCTGGCCGGGGAGGGCCACCATCCGCGCCAGTTCGACACCGTGGAACAGGGGCGTGATATAGGCCACCGGCTCGAGCCAGTCGGGAAGCTGGCTGATCGGGAAGAAAGTCCCGGAGAACAGGAAGAGCGGGACGATCCCGAATCGGAACAGAGACGACAGACTGCGGTCGTCCTCCTGGTTCAGCGTCCATGCCGTGATCGCAGACGTGAAGGCGATCCCGGTGAGGACACCGGGGCCGACGGCGAGCAGGGCGGGTCCCGCTTCGAGTGCTCCGAAGAGCACGGCGATGATGGCGAACACCAGGAGGACGAAGAGGAGACGTCCCACTCCCCAGATGAGCCGGCCCCAGATGATGTCCTCGGCGCCGAGCGGTGTGGTGATGGTCCCGTGGAAGTTCTTCCGCCACTTGAGACCGGCCATCACCGGGAAGGACCCATCGCCGGCACCGTTCTGCATGGCGTTTGCCGCGATGAGGCCACTGGCGACGAAGGTTATGTAAGGGATAGGGAGGCTCGGGCCGTTGTCCACCAGCGTTCCGAGCCCGGCTCCCATGGCGGCGAGGAAGAACACCGGGTTGACGAACGAGGTGATCACCGTGCCCCGCCAGGTGCGCCGGTATGCAATCACCTCCGACTCGGCATAGCGAAGGGAGCGACTCACGGTGGTCATCAGTCGATCAGCCCCCGCCCGGTGAGACGGAGAAAGACATCCTCGAGAGTCGATCGTCGCACCAGGACCTGTTCGGGGTGGATGCCCCGGGCATGGAGCCCGTCCTGGGTGGCGTCGGCGTCGTCGGTGTAGAGGAGGACGCGGTCGGCGAGGATCTCCGACCTCTGGGAGAGACCGTCCATCTTGAGCACGGCCTCGTCCTTGTGACCGTCGTCGAACCTCAGCTCGACGACCTCACGGGGGGCGTACTCGGAGATCAACTCCCGGGGTGAGCCCTCGGCCACGATCTTGCCCTGGTCCATGACCACGAGACGGTCACAGAGCTGTTCGGCCTCATCCATGTAATGGGTGGTGATGACCAGAGTGGCGCCCTGTTGCTTGAGACGGTAGAGGCGGTCCCAGAGCAGATGCCGCGCCTGGGGGTCGAGACCGGTGGTCGGCTCGTCGAGGATGATGAGGTCGGGGTCATTGATCAGCGCCCGGGCGATGGTGAGCCGACGCTTCATACCGCCCGACAGAGGCTCGACTTGTGAGTCGCGACGTTCGGTCAGCTGGGCGAAGTCGAGCAACTCGTCTATGCGCGGGTTGATCTCGGATTTCTTCATGTCGTGATAGCGCCCGTAGATGTAGAGGTTCTCGGCCACGGTCAGCTCGAGGTCGAGATTGTCTTCCTGGGGGACCACGCCGATGCGCTTGCGGATGGAGCGGCCATCGGCCATGGGGTCGATGCCGAAGACGGTCATCTCACCTTCGGTGATCGGGCTCACCGTGGTGATCATCTTCATGGTCGAGGTCTTGCCGGCGCCGTTGGGGCCCAGGAAGCCGAAGGCCTTCCCCTGGGGGATGTCGAAGTCGATGGAGTCGACGGCGGTGAACTCGCCGAACCTCTTGGTCAGGTGGCGGGCGGTGACGAGGGACTCGGTCATCAGTCGGTCAACGCTAACTGCTCTCTGTGACAGTTCACACATCGATCTGAGCGACCGGCGCGGGCCGGATCGACATCAGTAGGAGTCGAGCTTGACCACCTCGGCCGCACTCTTGCGACCGCCGAAGTTGCGAGGCTTGGCATCGGCCGCGGGATAGCCGAGCGAGATCGCGTATCTGGCGATTGCGCCGTCGGGGATCCCGAGGAAATGGGCGGCGTCCCGGTAGCGATGCAGTGTGATGGGGCAGGAGGCGACTCCAATCGCCTTGGCTGCCAGCATCATGTTCTGTGCGGCCCGTCCGATGTCGAACATGTTCCCGTCGGGCTCTTGGACCAGGACGATCGTCGCTACGGAGTCCCGCACGGGCTGGGTGAAGTCGCCGTGGTCGGCCAGTTCCCTCAAGCGGTCCGGGTCGGTGATGGCGATGAATGACCACGACTGACGGTTCTTCGAGCTGCCGGTCCACCTGCCCGCCTCGAGGATGGCACCGAGGTCTTCGTTGCTCAGCGGTGTGGCCTGGTAGTCGCGGATGGCGCGCAGACCGATGAGGAAATCGTAAGTGTCGGACATGGGGCGATCCTACGGCTTGTTCGGCGATGCCCGATCGGCGTTGCTATAGCAGCAGGTGGCGGATACCGCCCCCTCTTGCTATAGCAACGCGGTCAGCGGGGGTAGAGGATCATCTGTGTCGCCCGGAAGTAGGCGAGAGTGCGGCCGGTGGCCTCATCGGCGACCACGACGTCCCAGACCTGGGTGGTCCGCCCCCCGTGGATGAGGCTCGCAGTGGCGATCATCATCCCTTCGAGGAGGGTTCCGGTGAAATTCGTCTTCAACTCGATGGTGGTGAAACCGGTGGCGCCCTCGGGCAGGTTGCCGACGCATCCGTAGCCGG
>JBAPYG010000400.1:0-4652 GCA_049284615.1 Acidimicrobiia bacterium | reverse complement strand
CTTCAACGCGGCATCGAGGTCGGCGACGTCGATGATGTAGAAGCCTCCCAGGACCTCCTTGGTCTCGGCGAAGGGGCCGTCGGTGTAGACGGCGTTGCCTCCCTTGCCTCCCTCGACGTGGACCGTGGTCGCCGTCGACGTCGGGTGGAGGGCCTCGCCACCGGCGAGTGAGGCGCCGTTGTTCCGACCGAATTCCATGTAGTCGGTCATGACCTGCTGGGCCTCTTCCGGGTCGACGGTGGAGGGGTCGGCCTCTTCGGAGTAGATGAGTGCTGCATACTTGGGCATCCTGTTTCCCTTCTCTGTGTCGGGTGCCTTTCGTGTGTGTTGACGAAGCTACGCCGCCCGAATCGACACGGTTCACACATAAATTCGAGAGACCCGCTCAGCGGGTCTCTCGCGAACAAAAGCAGGGTCTGTCAGTAGTCGACGTCGAGATCGCTCACGGCAGCGCCCCACTGTTGGATCGCGGCCTGATGCATCATCAGCTTGGCCAGGTTGCCGGATACCTTGAGCTTGCCGGTCATGAAGGCGGTCTGGGTGTTCAGGTCGCCTTTGGAGATGGCGGTTGCGGTGTCGTAGGACTGTTTGACGGTGACATCGGCGTCGTCGAGTGAGCCGAGGGCGACGTTGGAGGTCCCCCCTGAAGACTTGAGGTAGTAGTCGACCTCGCCGTCGGGCCCGTTGTCGGTGTTGAACTGGATCCCGAGATCGGCGGCGCCCATGGCGTTCTTGAAACCCTCATGGCTGTTGAGGGCGGCGGTCACGTCCTTGGCCCACTCCTCGGTCAGAAACTTGGACACACGTTCTCCTTGCTCGACGGCGAACCGCAAGCGTAGCGAAGCGGTCCAACTTTGAGCGAGTGCTCAACTAATCAGCTTGGCGATGGACGTCTCCACACCGCGGGAGAGACGGGTGAGAGGAAGACGGGGATGACCGGGCTCTAGACCGGCGGCGCGGGCGGCGGCCTTCACGCCGGGGACGCCGTGGGCCTCGACGTCGGCGCTGAGCCTGCTGAGCCGCTTCTGGTCGCGGCGTGCCTTGGCCGGATCGGTCTTCGCGGTGGCGAGTGTCCTCAAGACGAGCTCGGGTGCGTAGTTCCCGCTTCCGGTGATGGCTCCGTCACAACCCACGGCGATGGCCGCGGTGAGCGCCTTGGACGCCCCTGAGTAGAGCACGAAGTCGTTTGGGGTGGCGTCGATGATCGACTGGAGACGAACCACGTCGCCCGAGGAGTCCTTCATGCCGATGATGTTCTCGTGGCGGGAGAGTCGGGCCACGAGCTCGATGGGCATGCTGTACGCGGTCACCGGGGGAACGGAGTAGAGGAGGACGGGGATCGTGGACTGTTCCGCCACGGCACGGTAGAAGTCGACGATCACGTCGTCACGTCCACGAGACATGGTGGTGGGCGTCAGCACCAGGATCGAGTCGGCTCCGGCTTCGGTGGCCTCGGCCACCTGGGCGAGAGCCATGCGTGTCGACTCGGCGGCGATGCCGCACATCAAGTGCGCCTTGCGACGACGCCCCGCCTTGACCAGACGACCCCGCTCGCCGGGCTCGAGAAATGGCCCCTCACCATTCGATCCCCCGATCACGAAGCCTTCGATGTCCCTTTCGGCCAGGACCCTCATGTTGTGGGTGTGCGCTTTGAGGTCGATCTCCCCCCTCTTGGTGAACGGGGTGATGAGGGCAGGCATGTAGTCAGGCAGTGGCCGCATCGGGCCAGGTTAGGAGTTGGGTCGACCGTCTAGGGGATGAGGTGGATCGGGTTCCCGATCATGTATGCCCGCCACGTGGTCGTGTCGTTGACCGCCGTCGGGTAGTTGTAGTTCATGCGCCACCAGCAGTTGGTGCACGTGTAGGAGAGCGGGATGTCGATCTCGAACTTGAGCCAGAGGCCGTTGTATTCACCGGGGTTGACAGATTCCTGGCAGTTGCTCCCCGCCGGGATCACGGTGTCCGGTGGTCCCCAATTGGTCTGAGCGATCGTGCGCGAGTAGATGCGACACTCGCCGGAGGAGAAGATGTTCCCGGTGGACGGGTCGATCGGCTGCAGGGTCCCGGTTGCCGCCGATTCCCCGGTGTCGTACATCTCGACCACGAAGGTCTTGCCGGCGTAGTAGTCGGGGACCTCGGCGAGGTAGAACTGCGTCGCCGTTCCCGATGCGTTGTTGTAGATGGAGAAGTCGCTGAGAGCGAAGATGTTCCCCGTGTTGGTTCGAATCGAGTAGCGGTTGAGGCCTGCTTGTTCGATCGAAGAACCGGCGTCGGTGTGTCCGTCACCGTTGGCATCGTTGGCCACGATCTGCACCACCCAGATCCCGTTGGGCGACAGACTGGTGTCGATAGACGAAGCACACACCGAGTCCCAATAGTTCCACTGGGCGGGGTCGAACGGGGGGTCGTCGTCCGGTCCGATCTGGGGCAGCGGCGCGTAGACCTCGGTGCAATGGAGGATGCTGTCCGATATGTCCAATGGAGTGGGGTCGGGCCGATACACATTCACACGGACCGACGGGCCGACACAACTTGGTACACCATTGCCACAGAAGTTGTTGTGGTCGCCCGTGCGCCACGGGTCGTCGTTGGCCACACCACCGTTCTCGTTGCGGAAGTTGAGGTCGAGGGTCTGGATCGAGACGCTGTTCCCGTTGGGGATCACACCGTAGAGGTACCCGGTGTCGCGGTACTGGCTGTTCTGCGAGCAGCCGGTGCTGCTGCCACCACCCACAGCACAGTACGACGAGAAGGCGTCGCCCATCTGGGTGTCGGTCTTGGTCCCGTGGATGTTCGCCCAGAAGTTCCCAGCGCAGTTGCTGTTCGTCGAATAGCAGCTGGGATCGTTTCCGAACTTGTTGGCCGGGCTCCCCAGCTTGAGCGGTGGGATGTACTCGGCGACCGCCGTCTCCGTGATGGTCTGCGACTGGAAGCCGAACACCTTGAGGAAGAAGGTGGGCACCTCGCGGGTGACCGTGACCTGCAGTTGGTTGGATGCGATCCGGACAGGGGTGACCGTGGTGTCGGCCGCGCTGTCGTCGAAGCCGTTCTGAGTGGCCACGAGACGAGCGTTGGAAATGGCCGAAGGCTCGTCGGTGGGCAGGTGGATGACACCCCCGAGCGATGCGGCGTCGGCGGCACGCTGCACCCGGCTCGAGTTGAGATAGAACCATGCCAGGTCGACTCCGAAGGCGGCCATGCCCATGAGCAGCACCATGGAACCGGCGATGAAGACGAGGGCCGAGCCCCTGTCCCTGCCTTTGCCCCTGAGCTTGCGGTAGAAGTTCTTCATCTCAGGCGCTCGTGTCCGGCTCGAGTTGCATCACGACGTCCTCGCTGAAGTTCCCTGTTGGGAACGGGATGAAATTCGTGACGTAGTCGTGGGTGAACTCGATGTGTACGCCGATGGCGTCGAAGCCAGGCGGGGTGTTGTCCCGGTTCACCGAGTTCCAGTTGCAGCTGAGCGGCCCCGGGGCGCATTGGAAGGCGTGGCCCACGGCATCGCACTGCAGGGAACCGTTGGCGACATAGCTGTTGACGAGCCCGCTGCCGGCAGGGTTCGGCATCGAGCCATCGCTGGGGTCGGCTCGGAAGATCTGGACGATGGCGACGTCGCCATAGCGAAGGTTGCACAAGTCCTCTTCGACCACGTCGAGGATGGCGTCGTCGGCCATCGGGTCGTCCGCTGCCGAAGCACCCGTTCTGGCTCCGGAGCGGGCTGCGTTGGTGACGGTTATGAAGTCGATGACCAGGAACCCGACCTCGGCGAGACCGATTGCGAGGGTGAGCAGCATCGGGAGGATGATCCCCACCTCGATCAGTGAGGCGCCACGGTCGGAGGAGCGGAATCTCCTCATGGCCCGAACAGCTGTGGCTCGAGCTGGAAGTCGGTGATGGTCGAGAAGTCGAGCGATCCGGTGCCGATGAACCCGGTTATCCAGTCGTGGGTGAACTTGATCTCCACCCCGATTCGGTCGGTGCCGGGAGCGGTGATGTCTCTGGTGCTCGGGTTCCACCCGGGCACCTGATAGAGCACGCGTCCGAACTCGGGGCAGGGCGACCAGTTGCAGCATCCCTCCAGGGTGGGTTGGTTCGAGCAGTCGAAGGAGGGGGAGTAGGAGTAGACCTGAGACGCCGACGGGGTCGGGTTGTTGGCGCGGAAGACACGCACCTGGTCGCCGGCCCGCAGGCCCTGGACTAGGAGGGTGTCTTCGACGCCGTCGAGGACCAGGATGTCCGAGGAAGGGTCGTCGCCGAAGGTGGCTCCGGCGCGTGCCGCCTCGCGTGTGGCGTGACTCACCGACAGCCAATCCTTGAACGCCATGCCGAACTCGACGACCGCGAAGAGACACAGGAACAGGAGGCCGTAGGAGATGGCCGCTTCGACGAGCGTCGCTCCTCTGTCGTTGCCCCTACCGCTTGTTCTGGAATTCATGCTCCCCACAAACCCCAGCCACAACCGGTGACAAGCTAACACACTCCGTGGTGACGTCTACCGGCGGACTGAAGTACGTATATCGGCTCTTGGGACGACCGGGTTGAGGTCTTGTTGGCGAGACGAGCCAGTCGCTACTTGGTCAATTCGAGCGTGGCTTCCGGAGTCCCACCCGGCGTGGCCCCGCCTCGAGACACGCAGAGGGGCACCGGGAGCA
>JBAPYG010000399.1:0-2673 GCA_049284615.1 Acidimicrobiia bacterium | reverse complement strand
GCTGAACACAGAGCCGACCTTTGCGGCGAACAGGGCTCCGGCGAAGGAGGCGATGACGGCACCGGTGATGAACGCGGTCAGCTTCGCTTTCACGGTGTCGACCCCAACCGCCTCGGCTACGTCCTCGTCCTCACGCATCGCCGCCCACGACCGGCCCACCCGGGAATGCTCGAGACGCCACGATATGAAAGCGGCCAGGACCACGAAGATGGCCACGGCGTACACCATCAAGACCGGAGTTGTCACATTGATGTGGGTCCCGAAGAACGGGATTCCGGGGATGTTGCGGATGCCCTGGGCGCCGCCGAAGTAGGGCGAGAGCCAGTCGGAGAGCAGGAGCAGACGCACTATCTCTCCAAAGCCGAGGGTGACGATGGCCAGGTAGTCGCCTCTCATGCGGAGCACAGGGGTGCCCACGAACAGGCCGGCGAGAGCCGCCAGGGCCAACACGATCGGGAAGGCGACCCACCACGAGAGCATCGGGTCCCAGGTGGGGGAGATCGGTGAGGTGAGCACTCCCATCGTGTATGCGCCCACGGCGAAGAAGGCGACATACCCCAGGTCGAGGAGGCCGGCGTAGCCGATGACCACATTCAGGCCGAGCGCCATCAATGCGAAGAAGCCGACATTCACCAACAGCTCGTTGAGGATCCCGCCGAGGAACAGCGGGAGTATCGCGATGAGGCCGACGATCACCCCGCCGTACACGAGAGTCGCACGACGACGCGTCGCCGCGTCCTCCGACCTCAACCCGGTGTCGGTGGGGCGCTTGAAACGCCCGGGGAGGAAGACTGCGAGTGCAGCGCCGAGGGCGAAGACCACGATGGCGGCGACGACGCTCAGGGTTCGAGCCGAGGTGTACAAGAAGTCGGGGATGGCGTCGAACCAGTCGAAGAAGTCGTCGATGACCGCCTGGAACAAGGCGAATCCGAGGACGGAGAGCCCCCCGGCCATCAGGGCCCTGCGCACCGTTGCCGACAACAGTCTGGTCGCCGCGGCCGCAGCCGAGACGACTGCCGTCAGCAGAGGGAGGACGACGAACCCGAGCGCCGGGCCGAGCCCCAATGTGAGCAGATCGACCATCTCGGGGCTCCAGTTGGGAAATGTGGAGCGCAACTCGGGGGCGACGTCGACCAGGAAAGCGAACAGCGCCGGGATGAGACCACCGAAGAGCCCGGCCAACGCGGCGTTGACCACATCTGCGCTCGACGGTGGCTCGACCTCCACACCTTCGAGCTTCTTGCGCCGAGAGAACCCGAGCCCGAAGACGAAGGGGACGCCAAAGAGCACCAGGTACCCCATGCTGAGGATGGGGTCGATCACGAGCCGGTGGTTGAAGGTGGCCAGCATGCCGGTCGCGGCCACGTAGACCATGCCGGCCCCGATGAGAGCTCCGACCCTCACTATCTGCCTCGTCCGGGTCTTGTTGGCCACGTGTGGGCCAGCCGCGATCGGCACGGTGGTGGCGGTCATACCCTGTCCTCGGATCCGAGACGCTCACCAAACAGGCCGCTGGGTCGGAAGACCAGCACCAGCACCAAGGCGATGAAGGCCACGGCGTCCTTCAGCTGGGACGCACCCGGGATGCCCAGCCCGCTGAGTATCAGGATCGGGCCCACACCCTCGAATAGCCCGAGGAGGATCCCCCCGCCCATGGCTCCGACGATGTTGCCGATGCCACCGAGGACGGCGGCGGTGAATGCCTTGATGCCCGGTATGAAACCGCTGAAGAAGTTGACCGACCGGAACAGGAGGGACCACATCATTGCGGCGACCCCGGCCATGGCCCCTCCGACCGCGAACACGGTGACGATCGTGCGGTCGACATTGATGCCCATGAGCCCGGCGATCTCTTTGTCCTCGGCCACGGCTCGCATCGCCCGTCCCGCCCTGGTGCGGGTCACGAAGTACCACAACCCGATCATCGAGAGGATGGCGATCACGATGACCGTTGCCTGAGTGGTGCGTACCTGGAGACCGAAGATCGAGATCGTGCCGGACACGACATCGGGTGCGGGCGGATATGTGTTGACCGCCACACCGAAGAGCCCGGCGAACGTGTACTGGACGAAAAAGGACATGCCGATCGACGTGATCAATGGGATGAGGCGGGGTGCACCCCGCAACGGCCGGTAGGCCACTCTCTCGATGATCACCGCCACCAGAGTCGAGGTGACCATGGCGACGATCAGCACGACGAACATGGCGAGAAACGGGTTGCCCTCCCACACGCCGTTCTCGAACAGCCAGTTGGCGGCGACGAAGCCGACCAGGGTGCCCGACATGAACACTTCGCCATGGGCGAAGTTGATGAAGCCGAGAACGCCATAGACCATCGAGTAGCCCAGGGCGAGCAAGCCGTACATGGCCCCCTGCGCGATGCTGGAAATGATCAGGTCGCGCCAGCCAGCTGCGGAGAGACCTTCCCCCGACGCCATGATCTGGATCGAGCCGATCAGACCCCAGAGGATGATGATGATTGCCGCGACCCGAATTCCCCAAAGGAAGAGGTCGACCCAACTGAGTCGCAGCGCCCTTCGCTCCTTCTCCCGCTTCTCCTCGACCGCGGGCGGGCGCTCTTCAGTTGCCGTCATCTCTGCCCATGCATGTGAGGAGCGTTTATACCAAAAAAGAGGAGGCCCGGCACTCGATAGTGCCGGGCCACCTGTGATA